>CADFKY010000110.1 GCA_902834965.1 Veillonellaceae bacterium | reverse complement strand
CGGGCTCTATTTCTATTGAAGCAGCCTTGGCAGCTCCTAAAGGGCATGTATATGCAATTGAGCGCTTTGATAAAGGCATCGACCTTATCAATGAGAATATAAAGAAATTCAATGTAAATAATATGACCGTAATCAAATCCAAAGCTCCTGAAGGCATGGAAGAACTGCCTGAGCTTGATGCGGTTATCATCGGAGGTAGCGCTGGTGGTATGACAGGCATCATGGACGAGGCGCAACGTCTATTAAAAATTGGCGGCCGTTTAGTTGTAACTGCTGTAACGATGGAGACAGGTTATACAATCTTGAAAGAGTTGAAAGGTCGTCCTTTCACGTATGAAGGTTACCAAATGTCCATCAGCCGTTACCGCAAGGCTGGTCCCTATCATTTGTTAGACCCATTGAGTCCAATTTTCATTGTATCTGCAACGCGTATCGCAGAAGGAGAGTAATATGGTTGACGTACATATCGTAGGCGCAGGCCCTGGGGATCCTGAGTTAATTACTCGCAAAGGGTATCGTTTAGTGCAAGAGGCAGACGTTGTTATTTACGCTGGCTCCTTGGTAAACCCTGCTATTTTAGAGGCTTGTAAACCAGGCTGTGAAATCCATAACAGTGCTACGATGAACCTTGATGAGGTTTTGGCTGTTATGAAAGCTGCCGTTGAGGCTGGTAAACGTGTAGTTCGCCTTCACACAGGTGACCCTGCTATTTACGGTGCTATTCAAGAGCAAATGGATGCATTGGCTGGCATGGGTATTTCTTATGAAGTCGTGCCAGGTGTAAGCTCTTTCCTTGCTACAGCAGCGGCTTTGAAACAAGAATATACATTGCCAAATGTATCTCAAACAGTTATTATTACGCGTATGGAAGGACGTACGCCGATGCCTCCAAAGGAAAAATTGCGCATGTTAGCATCTCATGAAGCGACAATGTGTATTTTCCTTAGCGTTCAAATGTTAGATAAGGTTGTAGCTGAACTCATCGAGGGCGGTTATGACAAAACGACTCCAGTGGCTATCGTGGTAAAAGCGTCTTGGCCAGACCAACGCATTATCCGCGGCACATTGGAAACTATTGCGGACATCGTAGCGAAAGAGGGCGTATTGCGCCAAGCTATGATCGTAGTAAGCCATGTATTAGATAGTGAATACGAATTATCTAAACTCTACGACAAAGGCTTTGCTCACATGTACCGCAGTGCTAAGGACTAGTATGATGAAAGAACTAGAAACTGTTGCATCTACGACTGGAGCTAAGAAGAATAGAACGGCTATTCTCTCTGTATCTGAACGAGGTGCAAAGCTAGGTCAACGCATCAAGTCTTTGGTGGCTCCCCATGCGGATTGCTTTGAAAAGGAAAACCGTCCCTCCGGTGGTGAGGCTATTTATTTCGATTCCCTCAAAAATCATATTGGACAGATTTTCAAGGATTACGACCAAGTACTGTGTATTATGGCACTTGGTATTGTAGTGCGCATGATCGCACCATATATTGAGCATAAATCAAAGGATCCTGCAGTAGTCGTAATGGACGAAGTAGGACATCATGTGATTAGCTTATTGTCTGGTCACCTTGGGGGCGCCAACGAATGGACGCAGTCCATTTCGCTGGCCATCGATGCGGACCCTGTTATTACAACTGCTACGGATGTAAACGGGTTGCCAGCGCCTGACGTGTTGGCGCGCCACGAGCATCTGTTGGTAGATGATTTTCAAACCTTAATCAATGTGAACTCTGCCATTGTTGGGGGAGAACAGGTTGATTATTATATCGATGAAAGCTTACCGAATGCAGAGCATTTAGAAAAAGCTGCGAAAGCTCATATTGGTGAACATGGTATGGTTCATATTGTTTCGTTGGATCAGCTTGAGCTTATTCCATGTAAAAATGAAAGCGCTGAAGAGGGTTCATCTAGAGTTGTAATTACTGATAAAGTAATTGCCGAGTATGGACATCAATTAATTTTGCGCCCTCGTACGTATACGATGGGCATTGGCTGTCGTCGAGATACGCCGAAGGAATTGATTCTTGATGCTATTCAACAGTCGCTAGCAGCACATAAGCTTTCACCAAAGAGCCTTGTAACGGCTGCATCGGTCATCGTTAAACAAGATGAAGTAGGCCTCTTAGAGGCTATGCAAATTATGGGGTGGCCTATCGAGTTCTATACACAGGACGAGATGGCACCACTCATTGAAGAAGAAGAATTAAAAGAATCTAATTTTGTAAAAGGAACTATAGGAGTAGGAAACGTATGCGAGACAACAGCATTATTAGCGGCCAAGAGCCGAACACTAATACAGCACAAAACAATTTATCCCAAAACAACGGTAGCCATTGCACAGGTAACATCAAAGTAATCGGCATTGGCCCTGGCGATGAAGAGTTTATGACGCCTCAAGCGCGCGAAGCTATCTTAGCAGCTGACCGCGTTGTAGGTTATTTGACATACCTCGACTTGATTAAAGACCTCATCGAAGGTAAAGAAACTGTAGGTACTGCAATGATGCAAGAAGTAGATCGTTGCCAACAAGCAGTTGATTTAGCAGTAGAAGGTCATCAAGTAGTTGTAGTATCCTCTGGTGACTCTGGCGTATACGGCATGGCAGGTCTTGTGTTGGAACTTGCTAATAAAGTGCCAGCAGAAAAACGCCCTTCTGTAGATATCGTGCCTGGCCTTAGCGCTGTAAACGTAGCAGCATCTGTATTGGGTGCACCATTGATGCATGACTTTGCAGTTATTTCCTTGAGCGACTTGATGACGCCATGGGATCTTATCAAAAAACGTGCAGACCTTTGTGCACAAGGCGATATGGTTATTTCCTTGTACAACCCACGCAGTAAAAAACGTGTTACACATTTAGATGAAGTTCGTGAAATCGTTCTTAAATACCGTGACCCTAAAACACCTGTTGGTATCGTGCAAAAAGCAGGTCGCCCAGGCCAACATATGGTAATCTCTGATCTTGAAAACTTCACAAATGAAGAAGTAGATATGCAAACACTTGTTATCATCGGTAACAGCCAAACCTATGTTGAAAATGGTCGCATGATTACACCTCGAGGCTACAAATTATGATTTGGGTCATCGCTGGTACCTTAGATGGTCGTACCTTAGCGGTAGATATTCAAGAACGGACAGGTGAAGAGGTTCTCGTTACTGTTGTGAGTCAGTATGGGGCAGAACTTGCTGCCCATAAGGGAATTACCGTTCATACGGGCCGCCTTGACCAAGAGGCTATGCAAAATTTGATTAAGGAACACAACATACGCTTATTAATCGATGCGAGCCATCCGTATGCTGCTATTGTTACAGCTACGGCTCAAGATGCAGCAAAAGCTAAAGGTATTCCTTTTGTTCGCTTTGAACGTAAAGAGGTACCATTACCAGATTATGATAAATTACATATCGTAGTGGATGAGGTAGAGGCCGCAAATTTAGCTGGCAAATTGGCAAAGGAGAATAACAAACATGTGTATTTGACCACAGGTAGTAAGACAATGCACATCTTTGCTAAATCTGAGGCTTTACAAGATTGTGAAGTATGGACACGTATTTTGCCGACTGCAGAGGTGTTACAAATGATGGAAGACCTCAACGTGAGTCCTAAGCGCATTGTTGCTGTTCAAGGTCCATTTTCTTATGATATGAACCGCATCATGTTCCACGATACACAGGCAAGCGTTGTAGTTATGAAAAACTCTGGCCTTGTAGGTGGTGCTGATACAAAATTACAAGCAGCTATGGATCTTGGTATCCATGTTATTGTTATCGATCGTCCAC
>CADFKY010000109.1 GCA_902834965.1 Veillonellaceae bacterium | reverse complement strand
AAATACGAACGATTAGTAAATTTAATATAATTATCATTCGGAAAATTTAGGTCCATTCATTGAATGGAGCTTTCACATATGGTACAATTATTGTATAAGAAATCTAGCTTTTATCATGCAAAGGAGACATCATGATACCACGTTATACACGAGAAGAAATGGGCCATATTTGGAGCGAACGCAACGAGTTCGACACAATGTTATTGGTAGAAACATTGGCATCCGAGGCACAAGCTGAGTTGGGCGTTATCCCTAAAGAAGCGGCTAAAGCCATTCGCGAAAAGGGCAATTTCGACGTTGAACGCATTCATGAAATCGAAAAGGAAACAAACCACGATATCATTTCCTTCGTAACAGCAGTGGGCGAATACGTAGGTCCTGAAGCGGCTAAATATATCCACCTTGGCCTTACATCTACTGACGTTAAAGATACAGCGCTTGGTTACATGATGAAACAAGCTTGCGACATCTTGATTGAAGATTTGAAACGCTTGCACGAAGTATTGCGTCGTCGCGCAGCTGAGTTCAAATACACACCTATGATTGGCCGTACACATGGTATTCACGGCGAACCAACTACATTTGGCTTGAAATTAGCATTGTGGATGGCTGAGGTAGAACGCGACATCGAACGCATGGAACATGCTCGTAAAAGCGTTGCTGTTGGTAAATTATCCGGCGCCGTTGGTACATATTCCAACATCGATCCATTCGTAGAACAATACGTATGCGAAAAATTAGGTCTTGAACCTGTTAAAATCGCTACGCAAGTAGTACAACGTGACCGTCACGCTGAATTGTTGTCCACTATTGCTGTTGTAGGTGGCACATTAGATAAAATCGCTTTGGAAATCCGTCACTTGCAACGTACAGAGGTGCGCGAAGCAGAAGAATACTTCAGCCCTAAACAAAAGGGTTCCTCCGCAATGCCTCATAAACGTAATCCTATTACATGTGAAAGAATTTGCGGTATGGCTCGCTTGCTTCGTGGCTACGCTCAATCTGCTTACGAAGACCAAGCTTTGTGGCATGAACGCGATATTTCCCACAGTTCTGTAGAACGTGTTATCTTGCCAGATGCAACAATTGCATTGAACTACATGCTTCACCTTACAATTCGCACTATCGATAAATTGTTGGTATATCCTGAAACAATGCTTAAAAACCTCAACCTTACAGGCGGCCTTGTATTCAGCCAAACAATTTTGACTCACCTTGTAGACAAAGGTGCAGTACGTGACGAAGCATACCGTTGGGTTCAAAAATACGCTATGGAACGCTGGCTTGAAGGCAAAGATTTCGCAACAGGTCTTAAATCTGATGAAAACATCAAGAAATATATGACTGCTGAAGAAATCGATGCATGCTTCGATCCTCATAAATTGTTAAAACATGTTGATACAATCATGGCTCGCTTTGGCCTATAATTGTAGGGTACTTCCCATATAACATATGAAAGACTAGGGTAGGTATAGACCAACAAGCCTATAGCACATACATTAGGCTGTTGGCTATATCTACCTTTTTATTTTTAAAGCAACCTGTTATTTCCGCTATTTTACGGATAATTACGAGCTAGTTTCCTAGTAAGCATCTCTGTATCTTAGGGAAAATTAGCTATTGTATTAGGAGGTTATATGAAACGTATCATACGAAAGTACGGACCGCCTATTTTTCACTGTATTAATGACTTTGGACAAGGTTCACTAGCGGCGCTCATACCGTTCTTTATCGCTAATTTTGGCCTTAATTACTATCAATCGGCATCCATTATTTTCTGTAACACCGTAGTGGCTTCCGTGGCGCAGCCTATCTTGGGCTATGTGGCGGATCGGTGGCGCGTGCCGTGGTTCATTCCTGTAGGCTTTACCGTAACATTAGTCTCTATCAGCGCCATTGCACTGGCAACGAGCTATGAAATGATATTAGCTCTATCGCTCATTGCAGGGATTGGGGCGGCACTATTCCATCCTGAGGCGGCTCTTCTCGTGAACCGCACGCAATCCAATGAACTTGGTAATGCCATGGGACGATTTGCGGTTGGGGGCAGCGCTGGTTTTGCACTGGGCCCACTCCTTGCTGGTGGTGTGTACGTCTTTGGCGGTCAATTCCTTTGGTTGTTCACGGCAATTGCATTGATTGGCGTGTTGCTGTATGTGTATGCCTTTACTGGCTCTACAGATACCGATGCTATTGGTGAAAGTAAAAGCTCTGCTAAATCTACTAATAGTGGCACTAACGATTGGGTTAGCTTTGGCAAATTATTCTTTGTCATTGCTTCTCGATCTATACTATTCTCTGTATTATCCATCTTTATCCCTATTTTATACATTACTGTTATTAACGGAGAAGCCAGTGCATCGAGTTTAGCTTTAACGATGTACTTTGCAATGGGAGCTGTTCTTACCTATATGGGCGGGGCGTTGTCAGATAAATTAGGCTTCCTTAAAACAGTTCGCTTAGGCAATCTTATCTTCTTGCCATCTGTTTTAGTCTTTATCTTTGTGCCTAATATATGGGGCTTTTTCGGCGCCATGATCCCAATGGCCTTTGGTGTATTCTCACAATACGGTCCAATTACGGTACTAGGTCAAAAATATCTTGCTAAAAATGCAGGCTTTGCCTCAGGTATTACACTAGGTCTTGGCATTACCTTAGGTGGCCTTGTAGCACCATATGTAGGCCATATAGCCGACATCTATGACGTACAAACCGCATTGATGACACTGATCCCTGTAGGTGCTGTAGGACTACTCATAAGCTTCTGGTTGAAAGAACCAAAATAGCACTTGAGTGACAGGCAGAAATTTATAATATAGTTGTATTGAATAACTAAAATAGAATATTTTGACTAGTTAAAATGTCAATATATGGGAGGTGACCATTGGTCACCTCCCATTTGTTTACTTTAAGGGTCTAGATATTTATATTGGATATAGTAAGACTTTAAATTTTTATATCTCTGTATCTTTACTGAATATATGTTTTAACATATAATTTATGTAAAGATTTCTTCTAGTACTAGGAGGAATATGATGGATACGTTTTCTGTTGTTTTTTATGAAACTGTAAGTGGAGAAAAGCCAGCAAAAGTATTCTTAAATGAACTTTCAGATAAGCAGCGAGCTAAAACAATTCGAGATCTAAAGATACTTGAATTATATGGCAATCGTTTGAGAGAGCCTCAGTCTAAATATTTAGAAGATGGGGTTTATGAGTTACGAACAAAGCAAGGTTCAAATATTTCAAGAATATTGTATTTCTTCTTTGTGGGAAAACGAATTGTTTTAACAAATGGTTTTGTAAAGAAATCTATGAAAACTCCTAAGAGTGCAGTTGAATTAGCTGTTAAATATAAGAATGATTATATTGAGAGGTATACATAATATGGAAACGTTAGATCAATATTTAGAGAAACAATTGAAAAATCCGAAGTTTAAAAAAGAGTGGGATGCATTAGATGATGAGTATCAAATTATTCAGAATATAGTTGAAGCACGATTGGCAGCTCATATGACGCAAATGGAGTTATCCGAATTAACAGGTATTACTCAGTCTGATATTAGTAAGATTGAAAATGGCAATGGTAATCCATCGTTAAAAACATTACAGAAAATAGCCCACGCTTTTGGAAAGAAACTAAAGATTGAATTTGTATAAATACTTTCACAGAGTCCGAACATTGTTGTATAATGTTAGTGAATTATTTAGACTTTCACATGGAGGATATAGATATGGCAACAAGTATGGTTATCGGCACTCAATGGGGTGACGAGGGTAAAGGTAA
>CADFKY010000108.1 GCA_902834965.1 Veillonellaceae bacterium | reverse complement strand
CTTTGTTGTATGGATATACTTCGCAGTATACGTGATTTTCACGAACACGGCGCGCGATCAATTGATTATATTGACCACCAAAGTCAACAACAATAACAAATTCCTTGTTTTCCATGCCTTCCTCCATATGCATCTATTTGTGAAAGTATATTCACTATTTTTTAATGCCCTTACATTTCTGTACTGGCGGTGCGTTTTCTCGAGCAAAACGCTAAATTTCATTACATTTCATTATACCATACGAAGTATATGGACTCCATATATTCCGTATGAAATTTATAAAAAAGATTTTAACGTTCGGATTTTAATATATTTTCCTGAAATGAACCTAACCTATTCCAACAACTACCAGCTATCCCCTACTCTGGCCAGCTCTTTATGTTAAATCCTACTCTTTATGATCCTCGCGTTTAGACATTTTAACGGCCCCCACTGGACAGATGGAGTAACAATCGCCACATCCAATGCAGCCTTTTCCAATGTTAAACTGAGTCTCCCCTTTGGTGATGCATTGAACGGGACAATCCACAGCACACGCACCACACTTTACACAAGTGTCATCAATATGAAATTTTAGATTCCCCATTTACATCACCTCCGATCTTTGATTGTCCCTCAACTACTACGAACGCTAGGGCCCATAAGTTCTATTACAATGTACAATGCCGACGCTTTTACTATTAAGCTATTACAACTAAATAATATATATTTCCGATACTACCAGTTAAAAGTATTTATTTTTAACTGGTAGTATCTCAGATTTACACATATCAATCATAATCCAGATTAGAATAATTTACTTTTAACTGGTAGTATCTCTAATTTTAGATATGATTACTGATTCTTAAGTAATTCATTATTGTACGCAATAGCTGAATAGATAGCCTTTGCCACGCCTTGGTGGTTGTTATCTGTAGTCACGTAGCGCGCTGCTTCTTTAATATTCGGTTTACCATTGCCCATAGCAACGCTAGCGCCAGCAAAGCGTAGCATAGATAGATCGTTTTCACTATCGCCCAGTGACATAACTTCATCTGGACTAAAGCCCCAGTGATTTGCTAAGGCCTCAACAGCTGTCCCCTTTGTGGTATGTGGTAATACGAACTCTAAGTTACCTTCACTAGAGAGTAATACATCATAAAAACGTTCACGGCCTGTACCATCGTGAGACATACCTTGGTATTCATCGCGTAAGTCTTGTAAGATGCGTTGGCGCATAGGCTCGTCACCGTAAAAGATTTGCATCTTTTCAGGGCCTTCGTCTAAGGCTTCCATATGAGCTAGTAAATCAGGCACCATCGTACGTGTTGCCAAGATAAATGGGCGAATATTAGGTCTAAAAAAGAAATTAGACTGTTCCACTTCACACTCAGACATATTTATATTCGCTGCTTCATCACCTTCGGCTAAGGCATAGTGATCATGGGTTTCACCAGGCAGATGACCTTCTGTATCAGCAGAAATATGATTATTCATTACGCTATGAGAACTCTTTGTGTTACTGTCATCGCCCTCATTACGTTCATCTGCACAGGCACATAAACGTTCCGGCGTAATACAACGAGATGGCGGATACATGCCGTAGATTTTATCTTTCACATAGGCCTCTACATAAACGCCATAGGTTAAGAGTTTACGCAATAAATATAAGGCCTGTTCTTTATCAAATGTTACATGGAATAAAGTGCGTTTTTCATCTTTATCCATTACATAGGCACCATTGGTACACATAAAATAGCGTAAGCATGGCAACTTCTCGATGACATCGTTCATTTCATTCCAAGCACGACCAGAAGCGATGGCTACACGAATGCCACTTTCACGAGCGGCACGAATCGCCTCGATAGCCTCATTAGGAATTGCTTTCGCATCATTAACCAAGGTTCCATCTACGTCGGATGCAATGAATCGGATGGGTTTATCACCGGTGAGACCTATATAATTTTTAATTTGTAAGGTTTCAGTTGAGGACATGATGTCTCCTTTAATACGGTATATAAATGGATAGATATTATTTTCAATCAGTAGTACAGTAATAGTTACAAATATATCTGTTAAAAGAATACACAGATAGTATGTAAGACATAGATAGTATATAAGGCATAGATAGGAAGTGAAATCATATGCGTATCATAATTGATCGAGATGCAGTTTGTGCAGGCGATGATATGAATCATCATCGGGAGGAATTTGTCGTTCCAGATGATATCACTATCGCTGGTTTATTTGAATTCCTTGAGTTTAAGTACATTCCAGTCATCGCGGGAAATAACGTGGTCTGGACGCTCTATTATCACGACCGTGAGTTAGGTGCCTATTTCACCAAAATTCAGAGCTTTATAAACGGAAACATCTCATTATCATCCATCATTAATAAATCTGAAAAAGACCACGAATTCTACCTACACTATTACAGCCATCCTGATAGATATAGAAAACGCTTTATTTAGTTGCATTAAATTCAGCAACGATTTCTTCTAATACAGCTGGATTTTCTACCAATCGTAACAAGGTGCGGCCTATAATATTGGCTCCATCCACAATTGTTTGTTCAATAGTAGATTCTAGCATAGCTGCAGCGAATTCTTTAGAGTGGCACACCTTATCTTCCCCAGCAAGGCGCAATTTAGGATGTAATGCAGCACATTGATAGCTAACATTACCAATGTCTGAGCTGCCCCCGATATCTGCTGGGCCTGGCTTGAAATCAATGCCCATATCAGACATTACGTCTTCAATGAGAGCTGTTCCTCTATGGTTTTGGTTCATATCATCATAAGGATTGCCATAGAACTCTACATCTACAGTAGTGCTAGTACAGAGAGCGGCCCCTTCAAAGATGTTCTTAATCTGTTCAGATAGACCATTCAAATATTCACGTTCAGTGTGACGTACGGTTACCTCTAATTCGCCAAATTCAGGAATGACATTTGATGCAGTACCACCAGCAATAATCCATGTGCCAATGCGGCTTTCAGGACGTACTTGTTGACGCATCATATCCATCGCATGAATAGCGAGTTGCACGCCGTTTACCGCGTTGATACCATTCCAAGGCTCACCAGCTGCATGAGCTGGTTTACCGTGATAACGAGCGCGGAAGCAGTCCAGCGCCAAGAATTGTGAATTAGGTCGTGTTTCTTCCCCATCAAGATGAACCATGATAGCAAAATCATAATCTTTAAACACCCCTGCGTTACACATATCCACCTTACAGCCGGTGGCTTCTTCATCAGGTGTACCGATGATATCGATGTCCATATTGAAAGCAACACCGTCTTGTTGCATTTTATGTAGTGTTAATGCTGCCAGAACACTCATAGAGCCACTGGCAGAGTGACCACATGCATGGCCTACTTCAGGGAGTGCATCATATTCACAAAGGATAGCCAAACGACCTTTTGGATTATCTACTTTCACAGCAGAAGCCTTGAACGCTGTTGGCAAATTACAGAATTCATAGGTTACATCCATGCCATGTTTTTCAAGAACAGCGCCAATCGTTTTGACGGATTCAAATTCATGACTGGACAGTTCAGGGTTCTTAGCTAATGTATAATTGACAGCAAACGCATCAGGTGCGAAGCTTTTACAAAGATCAGAAAAAGTATTCGTAAGGGACATAGTGCCTCCATGTATATACGCCAATGATTGTAAAGAATGAAGATGCTCTACAACCTAAAATAGAAAATCTTATATTACTGTAAAGTATGGCCTAAGAGAGAGCCATCTTAAATAAAAATTTTAAATATAATAGTAAATATAAAACTCATTTACTCTTAATTATACAATGTTATTGCCTATTATTGTAAAATTCCGTACAATATAAACAGAATTTGATAAACCATGTATATGGATGTTTGAGGAGGTTTCTATGTTTAAGTTCAAAAAATTGACAGCCATCGCCCTCGTAGCGGTAGCAGCAAT
>CADFKY010000107.1 GCA_902834965.1 Veillonellaceae bacterium | reverse complement strand
CATTCACGTTCTGTTTTACCATTATCTAAAAATTGACGATATGTATCACTTAAGGCATATACCTTTTCCATTGTGACATCATCATAATTATGCCAAGCATATTTACGTTCCATAATCTATCCTTTCTATAAGCTCACAGTTTAACCATTACAGCTCTATCATTGTGAACTTGTATTAACAACATTATTTTTGGCGGGCCTTTTCAAGTTCCGCCTTGCGAAATTCTAAATATTTTCGCTCTTTTTCTCGATTGATTTCAGACTTCTGATTATATAGAGAACGAATTTCGTCCGTACAATGGGTTAATACCTTTGTAACGTAGAATTTAGTACTACCGGACTTAATCGTATATTTTCCAACTTTAAGTTGCACTGCAAAATCGCCGTGTTTCGGACAAACGCCGATGGCGAGATGCTTGTCCCCTTGTAATCGTTCAGGCCTAGTCATTTCTAACCGTGTCTGACAATATGGACAAAACGATAATCGAACCCGTCTATCATGAACGATACGTTTCTTCTCAGGGAAGTTTTCATACATAAAAAATGTCAAAATCGGTGGATATAAGAAAGGATTACTGCTTTCCTTTCGAATTTGATCATAATGTAAAATACCTTGTGGTATATCTAATTTTTGACATATATGTGCCGTAAACACAGCATCATGTAACGCATTATGAGCTGATAAATGCTCGGTAGATATATTAAGATCCTCCATGGCATGCGCTACAGAATACTGTTGACTTGTACCATATCGTTGATAGGAGTAAATCATCTGTGCATCAACCCATTGATCATAAGATAGAGCTTTCATCCTATGAAGCATCAGGTTTTCACGCAATATGAGAATGTCATCAGAACCCCAAGATAACAGCATATACTCATCACCACACCAGTTTTGAAAGTACTGCATAGCAGTCTTAAATGGTACACCATGATCGAGCTCTCGAGATGTAATACCAGTTAATTCACGGACATGTTTATGCATCCGTGGCAGGTATTGTGGTTTGATGAACATTGTAAAATGATCTACAATGTCCATCTTTTCATTCAGTTTTACCGCTCCGATTTGAATGATTTCCCCTGTTAACGGCATTTTTGTGCGCTTCATAAAGCTAATATCGTTGCTATAGGGCTGATTCCACTCTAAATCAAATACAATATAGTTCATATGTTTATTTCGATTCTGAAAGCAACGTTTCCGCTGCTTTAATAACCTGCTCTTCAGAAATTACGGACAAACCTTTATAATTTCCTTCTTTAATAATTTGTTTCATACTTTTACCAATCTCGTATGAGTCCATCGTTTCCAAAACGATAGCACGCGCTTGATATGGACCATAAAAGAATGGATTAGACGGTCCATAAAGTGCCACGATTGGTACATGTTGACTAATGGCCACATGCATTGGACCAGAGTCGTTCGTAATCAACAGATTACAACGGCTCATGGCTGCAGCTAAAGGACCCAATTGGAACTTGCCAGTAGCCACAATTGGTTTAGTTTCCATGTGTTCCACTACAGGCTGTACCATTTCAAGATCCATAGGACCACCAAAGAATACCGTCTTGTAACCTGAATGACCAAAGTAATCTGCTACATGAGCAAATCGTTCAGCAGGCCATCGCTTCTCAGGAACAGCACTACCAATGTTAAACCCAATGAGCTTATCACTATCTATTAAACCTTGGCTAGCATAAAACTCCTGAGCCTCACGGCGCCATGCTTCACAGGTTTCAATGTGTAGACCAGAGTTTGAAATATCGGTTACCCCTAATTGTTCTAGTACATTGATGTACATATCAGCAGCATGACGAGTTTTACGATCTAGACGAGTATACTTTGTCATAAATGGTCTAAATAGAAAATGGCTCATCCCCGTTGTAATAGGAGCATGAATTTTCCATGCCAAATAAGATGTGCGTTCATTGGGGTGTAAATTAATAACTATGTCAGGTTTCCCTTTTTTATTAATCTCACGAGCAATCTCATTAAGTCCAGAAATACTATTATGACGCCCTTTTTTATCAACTACAATGAGTTCATCAATATTGGGATTATATTGCATCACCTGTTGTAACTTTTCATCTATTACATACGTAATATGACTATGTGGCGCAGCTTTTCGAAGCACTTCTAAAAAAGGAGTTGTTAATATAACATCTCCCAAATGCATAAGAAAGGTGACCACAATACGTTTATAATCAAGTTCCATTACAGTTCCTTTCCAAGTACTTGTTCATATACTGACCATACTGCATCCACTGGAATTTGAGCCATACAATCTGGATCATCTACGAGCGGCTGCTCAGGCGTAGCCTTTGATGTGGGTGAAATAATCAGATGTACATGACTGCCTCCGTATGGACCAGTTCGTTTCGGAGATGTGGTTCCAAATAGTGCAATCAAAGGGCGCTTAAGAGCATTTGCAATATGCAAAGGCCCCGTATCAGCACTGATAAAAATTTCACAATGTCGAATCAATTCAATCAATTCTGGCATAGATGTAGATCCTACTAAATTGACAAGATTCTTATTTTTTACATAGTTTTCTATGAAAGCTCCTTTTTCTGCATCATCAGGAGCACCGGCAATAACAACTTTTTTACCAGACTCACATAAACGGATACATAACTCTCCAAAATTAAGGAGAGGCCATTCCTTAACGATCCAACGAGCTCCAGGGACAACAACAACATAATCTTCGTCAACACCATGACAGGCTAACTTCTCTTTTACGGACTTCTCCGCATCTACGTAGGCAGGCATAGGAAATTCTATACTATCTACGTCACCACCGAGCGCTCGAACAGTATCTAAATAGCGTTCAATGACATGGTCATATTTATGCTCACCTACTAGAGCTTTATTAATTAAATTACTACCTTCCCGAAGCTCCCAGTAACCATATTTCTCAGGAGCCCCAGATAGTAAAGATACAATGGCGCTCTTCGCAATACATTGTAAGTCCAATGTCATATCAAAGTGACGACTATGTAACTCCTTACGTAATTGCCATAAATAGGCAGGCTTTTTAAGTTGTTTCTTGTCGATAACGATGACATCATCTACCCATGGTGTACCAGGCAGGAGGCTCGCAAATTGCTCATGAATAGCCCATGTAATATGCGCATTAGGCCAATTTTTACGCACTGCATACAAGGTAGGTAATGCATGAATCACATCACCTAAAGAACTCATCTTTATGATGAGTATGTTCTTGTAATCTTTCATATAGCCTCCCAAAATACAACACCACACCTTAACAACATTATCTCACCTTAAAACAAACTTAAGTGAAAAGTAAAACAAAGTAAGGGTAATAATTAACTAAATAATAGTCTTAATAAAATCTAACAGATTTGTACCAGTGAATAAATATCCTTTTACACCGGCTGCTTCTGCAGCATCAACATCGCGCTGACTATCGCCAATAAGAAAACTAGATTTAGGATCTACATCATAATCCTTAATAGCTTGATTAATCATGCCAGGCTTTGGCTTTCTGCATTCACAATCGACAGCATAAAGAGGTACAGATCCTTCTTTATGATGAGGACAATAATAGAAATGTAAAATCGGCGCCCCGCTGCGATCTAGTTCATGAGCCATATGGTCATGTAAAATCTGAACATCAGATTCCTTATAATAACCTCTAGCTACACCACTTTGATTAGTTACTACAATGAGGTCATAGCCCTTGCTATACGCATAAGCTAATGCCTCTTTAGCGCCATCTACCCACTCTAAATCACTGATTTTATATAGATAGCTAACATCTTTGTTGATAACACCATCGCGATCTAAAAATAATACTTTGCGCATTAACGTAAATACCCTTCGTTATTATCGAGTAGTTCACAATATTCCTTAACAGCATCTTCCATTTTGTGGAACCCTTTATCATAACCAGCAGCCAATAATTTAGTAGTATCAGCCTC
>CADFKY010000106.1 GCA_902834965.1 Veillonellaceae bacterium | reverse complement strand
AGACCAGTCGCGATACGGGCCAAATTCATCAAATCGTATGCGTTTAATGTTCATCGTTAGCCCCCATCAATACAGTAACACCTTCAATTTCACAGCGCTTCAAGGCGCGCAATAATAACTCATCACTCAACAAATCGGCATATACACCTAAGCGTTTAAACTCAGGACGTTCTGCTAAAATTTGACGAGCCGTCTGTACCGCATTGCCATCAACCATATCGTCATAGGCGCGCAAATAATCGCCTACCACATCAGATAACAATCTACGCTCCGCTAAATTGATACTAGGACGCGTATTACACATCACGCGGTATGGCATAACGAATATAGATTTACTCTTCTCTTCGCTTTGAGACTCTTGCAACCATAATTTACGCACACCTTCTTGTGTACATAAACGATGCAATGGCCCTGTGCCTACGAGAACAATAGAAAGCAAGATGTTCTTCTTATACTGTTTACGCAAATTCTCTTTTTTATGGCGTAAAATTTCTAAGAATTCTGCTTCAGTTTTCATGCCCGCAATATCAATTTTGATTTCTTCAAAACGGATAGCACTGGTTTCAATAAATCGAGGTTCACAATGACCATTATGGGATACAGAAACAAGATAGCACCCCTTAGGGCCTATTTCTTTGCGGTGTAAACCTTGAGGATTACCAGCATATACAACGAGAGGTTCCTCGCTAAGAACTTGAGATTTATGAATATGTCCTAACGCCCAATAGTCCATGGCTGCTTCTGCTAGGTCTGTTAAACTACATGGACCAGTTACATTATGATTTTCAGAGCCCGCACTAGAACCTACCGTACCATGCATAACAGCAAGAGAAAACTCATCTCGTTCAAAGGCGCGGTATTGACGCGCATAATTGTCGCTTTCATTACCATGGCCACAGCTAATACCGTAAACGCCACCAATTTCAATATTGTTAACAATCAATGGAAAACGTTGTACTTGTTCACTAGAGAATACATGCACATTGTCAGGCATCTGTAATTGAGCCTTCCAGCTTTCAGCCGGGTCATGATTACCTTGCACCATATAAACTGCAATGCGATGCTCTGCCAAGCGATACATGGCACGTACAAAGCGTACTTGAGCCTCTAAATTGTGATCTTCGCTATTATAAATATCACCAGCTATGACAACAGCATGAACATGCTCATCAATAGCAGTGTCAATAATTGTATCAAAGGCTACATAGGTAGCTTCACTCACGGCGCGATCAACGGCGCGGCTAATACCTGTAGCATATTGAAAGGGTGCCCCTAAATGCAGGTCACCACAGTGTATAAATCGAAATGGCTGCATCTATATCCACTCCTTGTATTAGTACTTTTATTATAGTTATATATAGTAATTACAATATTTTATTATACTACAAAACCGTAAAGATTACTTAAAAATAACTATCAATTAAAACCTTAACATAGATTTAACACCTTAATATATATAGTAAAATATAGCCTCTAAAATTAGTTGTAAGTCATATAATTCCCCTGTATTAAAAGCGCTCTAAAAACTACATACATATTTTTGTTAACTCAAAAATACATTAAGTTGACAATTTATGCACTAACGTTTACAATCAAATTGTCAATATTTTATATTTTTATTAAGTTAACAATTAGGAGGCTATTATGGCTTTGCCTACAGATCAACAACCATCCCAGGTGGGAACATACGAAAAAATCCTTACTATAGCAAATCGTATTATGCATGGTGGTGAAATTACAAAAGAAGAAGCAATTGAGTTAATTCATACATCTGATGATGATACGATGATTCTGCTCGCTATGGCAGATAAAATTCGTCAACATTTCAATGACAACTCCGTAGATGTATGCGCCATTGTAAATGCACGATCTGGCAAATGTCCTGAAAACTGTAAATTCTGTGCTCAATCTGCACATCACGAAACAGGCGTTCAAGTATATCCGTTCATGGATGATGAAAGCATCCTCGATGCGGCTCGCAAAGCTAAAGAGGCAGGCGCTATTCGCTTCTCCATCGTAACAAGTGGTCGTAATACTAATAACCCAAACGAATTCGATCAAATCATTCGCGTATTAGGCCGCATTAAAGATGAAGTAGGCCTCGAAATTTGCTGTTCTCTTGGTTTGTTAACTTATGAACAAGCTCTCAAATTGAAAGAAGTAGGTGTAACTCGATACCACTCCAATATCGAAACAGCACCTAGTCACTTCCCAGATATTTGTACAACCCATTCCTACGAAGATAAAATGTCTACCATCGACAACGCTCAAAAAGCAGGCATTCGCGTTTGCTCTGGCGGCATCCTTGGTCTCAACGAGACATTAGAACAACGCGTAGAAATGGCATTTGAGCTTAAACGCTTACATATTGACTCTGTACCACTCAACATTTTGAATCCTGTTAAAGGTACGCCATTTGAAAGCAATAAAGCATTACGTCCATTAGATATTTTACGTACCTTCGCTGTATTCCGTTTCATCTTGCCAAATGCATTGATTCGTACAGCTGGTGGTCGTGAAGTAAATCTTCGTGACTTACAAGCTTATGCTTTAAAAGGTGGCCTTAACGGTATCATGGTTGGTGGCTACTTAACAACTGGCGGTCGCTCTCCACAAGACGATCTCCAAATGATTCAAGACTTGGAATTAAGCCGCAACTCTGCCCAAGTTTAAATTCTGTATATACCATTCTCCTTTGAGGATGTTGTATATAAAAAATATTCCTAAGATTTATAAATTTTTTACACATATAAAAAGAACCATCTAGTTTGCTGTGCTAGATGGTTCTTTTATTGCCATAATAAATTATAAATGGCTTGACCATTTGTATTGCCTTCAATAGGTTCAGGGTTTTCATTGAACTCTACATTTTCATAGGGTGTACCGTCTGCCATGTATGCATCTACCTTTAATGTTTCCATGGTACGGTTATATCTACTTATATACACTTTATATCGCAATTCGTCGCCACCCAGTTCATTGACCCGCAGCCACAAAAGCGCATCATAATCACTTTTTTGAACACTGTCGTTGTCAATAAATAATTGGTTTCCTGATGCATCTGGTCCAACATAGTACCAGTCCGTTGCGTTAGCAGTCCCCCCTATACTGAGTAGCCACAAAAGGGACAATATGGTAAATATTTTCCTCATATGACTGCTCCTCTCATGCTATAGAGCTGTATACTTTATAAAACTCTAATAGCCATTAAACCTTTATAAAATATACAACTTCTCCTTTATATATAATACCAAAATTGTCCCATATTTATCAACAATAATTAAACTTAATTATTATCTTTTTTAGAATTTCAAGAAATTAAAAGAAATTTCTTAAAAAATTTCATTTTCAACTCATTTTTTGTTCTTATAATGACAATGTCAAATGATAAATAGAGGTAACAATTCCCTGGTTACCATACGTGTATTTATCTCCCGACAAGTATTACTAACCCCAAACCTACTACTTGTTTAAATACATGGTTCATTTGATATTAATACTAACACTCCCCTTACATGAAAAAAGGACTCCAGTCGGAGTCCTTTTTTCGTTGTCAAAATATTCCTATATTCAATACCTGCATATAGTTTCTAATTTTATTTACTATGTCCCATTTCATAATCCATAGAATATTAATATTACTAGTATAAATCAGCTTTCAAATACAATAGAAACCACCAGTTTTAAATCGACAAAAAGAAAACCCTCAAAGACTTAGCTACATTAGCAATTAAGCCTTTGAGGGTATTATTATGTACAAAATGTACTATTTAATTCGACTGTAGTTTATTTTACTTCAGCCCAGCCTAAAGCAGCACGTTTAGCATCGATATCTGCTAAGATTTTTTCAGCTACTTTAGCAGGATCTGTATTTACATACATAACAGAACCTAAGATATCTTTAGTGTCTTCTTTAAGCCATTTTGTAACAGCATCAGAACCTTGTGTAGGTGGCTCAACGCAGTGGTAAGAGTT
>CADFKY010000105.1 GCA_902834965.1 Veillonellaceae bacterium | reverse complement strand
TTCAACGATGCATGTACACCTGGTAACCCACGGGATGTATCTAAGGAAGACATCATCGGTATTTACGAATCCATATTCTAAGGAATTTTAAGATTTGATAGCATATAGTGTTTTATGATGTATAGGATTTAATACTATAATATGGTATCAATATTTAACTAGTCTAAATATTTTGCTAGTCTAAATAATCTAATAGTCTAAATGATGCCTAGCTCTAGCCCTAAGAACTTTACATCTTTAGAATCTTTACATATTTCAGATGCCTCCGAATATGTAAAGAAAATACATTTACACACTTGCTTAACAAAACTAGCCATCTCATGTTAGAGGTGGCTAGCTTTGCGTTTGAAGAGATATCTGTTTTGTGACTCGGATTTTATCTCCAGTTTAGTGAGATTGCTGTTTGATACGTAATCCTTTCTTGAAAATGGTGGTTTACATAAGTATACTAAGGATATGAATACATAGTTCGGTTGTATATATATATATTATTAGATAATACGTCAGATTTGGTCATTGCTAAGGAGGATGTTATGAAGCTATGGAAATTTAATAAGCGCAGTTCTACCTTAGCAGATATGTCCATGAACCGTATGTTGTTAACGGAGCTCATTGCAAAGGGCGCTCTTGTGGGTGTCATTGCAGGCTTCTGTGGGGCTACATATCGTTATTTAATCCTTGAATCTGAACATATTCGTTGGCATTTGATGGACGGTATTACCTTGGAATGGGCCATAGGATGGCTTGTGATGATGGTCATCTTTGCCTTTATCGTAGATCGATTGCTCGCATGGGCTCCATTATCTGGGGGCTCTGGCATTCCTCAAATTGAAGGGGAAATGCTGGGACTCTTTGATATGAAGCCGTATCGGACGCTGGCTTCCAAGATGATTGGTGGCGTGTTGACTGGTTTTGCCGGCTTTTCTGTAGGTCGTGAAGGCCCAGCCGTACAAATTGGTGGCTCTGCCGGCAAGATCGTGTCCTATTGGATGAATTCAGGACTGCGTGAGCAGCGTATCTTAACCTCTGCTGGGGCAGGTGCAGGCTTAACGGCCGCATTTAGTGCACCTGTATCGGGGGCGATGTTCGTCTTTGAAGAGATCCATAAAAGCTTTTATCCGTACCTCGTTGTGCCCACCTTTGTGGCTACCTTGATTTCTAACTATATTACGGTTAGTATATTTGGCCTCGAACCAGCTCTTGGATTCTCGGTTACCTCCGGAGTACCTCTTGAGTACTTCCCAGTCCTTCTTATGGTTGGCGTTATTATGGGGCTCTGTGGGGTGCTATTCTGTCGCATGATCTTTGCATTCAAGAAGTTCTTTGAATGGCTTAAATGCTCTCGGTTCTTGAAATTAGCCCTTACTTTTGTAACTGTAGCCGTCATCGGCTATGACTCGCAACTCCTCTTAGGTGGTGGCAATGATCTGGTGGGGCAGCTAGCCTTTCACTCTCATGGCGTCTTGCTCTTAGGGGGCATCGTATTAGGTAAGATTTTGCTTACTACCTTCTGCTATGGCAGTGGTGCGCAAGGCGGTATATTCTTGCCTATGCTCGTTATAGGGGCTTCGGCAGGCGCCTTTTGTGAAAGTTTACTTTCATCAGTGGGTATCATCGCTCCTGATTTTGTACCGCAATTCGTTATTTGCGCCATGGGCGGCATGTTAGCGGCGGCTATGCGAACACCAATTTTGGCGATTTTGCTCGTTCTTGAAATGACGAATAGTTTCTCCAATATTTACGCCATCGGTATCGTTACACTGGTGGCCTACCTTGTGGCAGAGTTGTTAAAAGAACCGCCTATTTACGATTCTTTATTACAAGCCATGAGTGGTCAAAACAATTTAGAGTCTGTACAAACTTTCTTCCAAACGAAGGTACCTGTAGTAGCGAATTATACAGATGTACAATTACAAGACTTGGCCTTGCCAGATGGGACACTCATCGTAAGTATTCGTCGCAATGGAACATACATTGTGCCGTTAGGGGATGTAAAACTTGAACCAGGTGACGAACTACAAGTCTCTTGTGAACGAGGACGATTAAAAGCAGCGAAAGAATTTTTCCAATCGAATCAGTTATAGCAAAGAGATTTTTCCACTCTAAGTAAAGGGAGGCCTTATCATGCTGGATAATATTATAGTATTTTATATATTCTTTACTATAGTTGGCTTTTTAGCCGCTATGCTTGGCACCATCATTGGTGCTGGCGGAGGGCTTGTATTTGTACCTCTCTTTATGTACTGGTTCCCTGAGTGGTCTCCGTCTATGATTGTAGGGACATCGCTATTTTCTGTTATGTGTAATGCGATTTCTGGATCCATTGCCTATATTAAACAGAAAAAGGTACTCATCAGCGCAGCTATTGTATTTAGTTTAGCAACTTTACCAGGTGCTATCTTAGGGGCTCAAATGTCTGGTTGGTTTTCTGGTAAAGGCTTTATGTTTGCCTTTGGGTGCTTTATGCTCTGTGCTTCTGGTTTGATCGGGTTTAAGAATTTCCGTAAAGGGGAGCGGAAGGAAGAAAGTCTTACCCTTGATCAGCTAACCTATAGCAAGCCTATCGGTATTAGTATTAGCTTCTTTGTAGGATTTGTCTCCAGTATCTTTGGTATCGGTGGTGGTCTCATCCATGTGCCTGCCTTGATTTATCTCATGGGCTTCCCAACCCATATGGCTACAGCTACGAGCCAATCTATCCTTGCTGTATCTACAACGATAGGTGTTATAACACATTTAATCGAAAATCATATTGTATTTAGTATTGCTATCCCTACAAGTATTGGTGCCGTTTTTGGTGCCCAAGCAGGGGCGCGCATCGCTAAACGTTTGAAAGCAAAATCTATCCTAGCCCTTATGAGTGTTGCCGTCTTTGCGTTGGCAGTACGCCTTATTTTGAAATCTGGTATTCTTGGATAATATAAGCCCTCTAGTGGTTGCTCGACAGAGTTATTACTAGAGGGCTTTTTATATGTAAAGCAACTATGAATGGGCGTATTAGACTGGCAATTAAAAAAGGTATGAGTAAAAGTCATAGTTAAATATAAATGAGAACGAGAAAACTAAAATAAATAAATTATACTGAATTTATGCATAATTTTTGTAAACTATTTCCTATAGAATTATATGCAGTGTAACTCATGTTTTATGGGATGTTTAGCACTCATTTGTTATGGCGTTATGAATATGCTTAGTAAATAAAATAGTTTTAATATAACATATGAAAAGATGAGTACATGATAATGCTATTGAGATGCACTTTCAACTAAAGAAATAAAAACACAGTGCATATCGAGAATTGTTAGGAGACATATAATTTATGCATAATTATAGTAGTGAGAATGAGAACGGCGTATACTAAATATAAGACAATATAAGATATATTCCTTAAGAGAGGATAGGAGGAAATATAAGTGAGTACGCTTACTAGAGATTATGAACGTTTTGCCAAGGAGGCAAAAGAGATTTGTAAAGATCGTGTATATACCGATCATTTACGTCGTTATGCATATGGTGTTGACGCGTCCTGCTATAGCTATTTACCAAAGGTTGTTGTAAAGGCTGAAGATGAACGCGAAGTAAGACGCCTTATTCGTTTGTGCCAACAATGTGGTACACCATTTACATTCCGTGCGGCCGGCTCCTCTTTGTCTGGTCAATGTTCCAGTGAAGATGTACTCATCGTATGTAATGATGGCTTCAAGAAAATGGAAGTTATCGACGATGGGAAAGCCTTGAAATGTGAATGTGGTGTTATCGGTTCCGATGCGAATGATTTATTGAAACCATACAACCGCAAAATTGGTCCAGATCCTGCAACGCTTGCCACTGCATTAGTAGGCGGTATTTTGAACAATAACTCCTCTGGTATGTGCTGTGGTACGGCTCAAAACTCTTATAAAACAATCCGTTCCATCCGCGTTGTATTACTAGATGGTACTGTTCTTGATACATCCGATAAAAAATCCATTGAACAATTCCTTCGTGAAAAACCTCAAATGGTAGAAGAAATCTTGCAATTGCGCAAAGAAAT
>CADFKY010000104.1 GCA_902834965.1 Veillonellaceae bacterium | reverse complement strand
TCGATTAGTTACTTCAACTGGATGCCAGACCGTAACTATGCTGTCATGGGTTTATATGACTCCAGAGATGTTGTCATGGCTCGTCTTAATGCGGATGATCCAGAACACGAAGTTGATACGAAACTTGAAGACTTGCCTCGGGGCAGTAAAATTGTAGATGCTGCGTACTCTGAAGCGACAAATGTGGTGTATATGAAGGTAAAAGTTCAAGAACACACATATCGCATTTATCGTACCGATGCTAACTACGATACACGTCGCGTTTACATGCAAGCTACTGATATCGGTCATATCGGTGTATTCTACGATGAAGATAACTTCTTCTACGATAATGTGAGAACTGGGGATGTATTCATGTTCAACGGCATTGAAGGGGGATGGCGTGTTATCAACCCTGAAGGGCGTTTCCGCTTTATCGGTGTTGATATGGACAAAACTATCTATATCGCCCGTGTTGATGAGGACAATAATGCATTGACTGTTTACACTGGTAAATTAGGTGTAGGCTTCAATCCAGTTTACAAATACAACCACCCTACTACATTTAATGAGTTGACATTATCAGATGTAAAAAACATCATTAAGAATGGTAGTGAAGAAACTACTAAGGTAACAGAAGATACTACATCTTCTAAATCATCAAATAGTAGTGGTAGTAAAAAGAAATCTTAAGAAAAAGCCTTTATAATGTTCTTTCATTATAAAGGCTTTATTCCTATAATAGTATGTACCCTAAGGATATCTATGAATATATTATTTGTACGCCTTAGTTACATAGGTGATGTTTTGCATGCTACACCTGCTGCGCGGTGGATTAAGGAACAGTATCCTGATGCTAAGTTGCATTGGATTGTAACGCCTAGTATGGTAGAGCTCCTGCAGGGCAATCCCTATGTAGATAAAATAATTCCCTGGGAACGGGATGAATACGAGGCACATTCTAAAAAACTACATATTCCTACAATGTGGCACATGTGGTGGGATCTTAAGGCCAAATTAGAGCCTTATAAATTTGATGTAGCCGTTGATGTGCAAGGGCGACTCATAACAGGGCTGGTACTATTAGCTTCAGGAGCCCCCATTAGACTTGGCCTTGGTGGCACAAAAGAGTTGAATTGGCTGTTTACTAACTATAAAACGAAGCCTAGTACAGAACACGTGATTAAACGCTATGTAGAGGTAGCTCAGTTGTTAACAAAGGCTATTACTGAACATGCAAATTTAGATACATCGCTTAACATTGATAAATACGGTATTGAGAGCAGTTGTTTACTAAATGAATCTAATGCTAATACGCTATACCACATGGATTTTCAGGTGCCAACAAATTTACATAGTTGGGCAGAAAATCAATGGAAGTCGATTGATAATGACGTTTCTTTACATCGAGGCGTGGTAGAAACTCCGCTACGCATTGGGCTGGTATTAGGTACCTCTTGGGCAACGAAAGAGTGGCCTCAGGAAAAATGGTATTCTCTCATTAAATCCCTTCAATATAGAGCGAAATTTGTTTGTTTAGGTGGCCCTAAAGAGGCTGCTCAATACAAACCCTTGCTGGACTCTTTGACAGATGAGGGTATTGATAAAATTGTTCTGAATATGTTAGGGAAAACGACACTTCAAGAATTAGGGGCTTTAATTGAAAGTTGTGATGTAGTAGTTACTGCAGATACGGGAGCTCTGCATATTGCGTTAGCTTTAAATAAGCCTGTAGTAGCACTCTTTGGCCCTACTGACCCTAAATTATGGGGCCCTCTAACGGGGACATTTAAGGTGCTCGTAAATGACGAATTAGATTGCTTGGGGTGTCGAAAACGACGTTGTCCTAAGCCAGATCAATATTGTATGTCTGGTATTGATCCAGTACGCGTAAAGAAAGCAATTTTTGAACTGATAGGAGATACACATGGCAAAGTTTAAAATTCAAAAAGGTTTATCCGATGCGGATATGATGAAAAATTTTAAGGATACAGAAAATTTCGAAGATACTATGCTCAATATGGAGCGAGATGCTAAGAAACCAGTAGTTCATCAAAGTCCAAAGCAAAAAGAAGATGCTTTTTACCGTGAGTTCTTAACTGAAAAAGTAGAGACTATGATTGGTAAAATGCTCCTTGATATCAAGATGGAGTATTTTAAAGAAGGGGAAGGGGCTTTCTCTATTCAGGTAAAACGGGAAGGTAAAAATATTGTCCTTGAAACTGCGCCTAAAAAGGTTAAGCCTGAGAAGTAAGCCGTATAATGGAGACTATCAAATTTTAAAGATTAGGTCAGAACCTGTCCGTAAATGGGCAGGTTCTTTTGCATGTTTATGCATTTAAAAATATCGGCTTAGTTATTAATAAAATTGATGAGCTTATAAACATACCGACGTTTATCGAATTACTACATTTATAAATACCGATATATTTTGAAAAGTATTTAATAATAACCAAAAATTATTACGATATAATTTTTAGTTTCTCATTAAAATGAGCAATTACAAAAAAATTAATTTGATTAAACATACATGCTAAACTCTAGTTTCTCTGCAGTTTTTTGTGATATTCATCACGAAAAAATCATCTTTGAATACATGAGATTATGAGTAAATAGCATAATGTGGTTGTTGACAAAGAATTTTATAAGTAGTCTAATATAAGTATGTATTACGATTTTAGCGCGTTTGGCTAGTGTGAGCAGACATCGAAAAAATCGTAAAAAAAATAGGTATGAGATAGTTGTTTAATGAGTGTATAAAGTTACATACACAGACTATTTCGATTTGGAGGATTAACATGGCTAAAAAATTAAGAATTTGCGAAACCGTTCTTCGTGACGGTCATCAATCTATTTTGGCAACACGTATGCGCTACGAACAAATGGAACCAGTGCTCGGCCTTTTAGATGATATTGGTTATGAAGCTCTTGAATGTTGGGGCGGCGCTACTTATGACAGCTGTCTTCGTTTCTTGAATGAAGATCCATGGGAACGCCTTCGCAAATTGAAAGCTAATTTGAAAAATACCCCATTGCAAATGTTGCTTCGCGGTCAAAATTTGTTGGGCTATAAACACTACTCCGACGACGTAGTAGAAGCATTCTGTAATGCGGCTGTAAAAAATGGTATCGACCGTATCCGTATTTTCGACGCATTGAATGACCCACGCAATATGGAAGCTGCTATTAAGTACTCCAAAAAAGCTGGTGCACACGTTCAATCTGCTATGGTATACACAATTTCTCCAGTTCACACAACTGAAAGCTTCTTGAAAGTAGCTGAAACTTTGGTAGAAATGGGTACTGATTCCCTTTGTATCAAAGATATGTCCGGTTTGTTAGGACCTGCTGATGCATATGATTTGGTTTCCACATTCAAAAAACGTTTTGGTGAATTGCCAATCGACTTGCACAGCCATTTCACTTGCGGTCTTGCAAGCACTACATACTGGGAAGCTGCTAAAGCTGGCGTAGATATCATCGATACTGCTATCTCTCCATTCGCTCATGCAACTAGCCAACCAGCTACTGAAACTATGATCGAAATGTTCAAAGGTACTGAATGGGATCTTGGTCTTGACCTTGATAAATACATTCCATTAGTTGACCACTTCCGTAAAGTAAAACAACAAATCGCTGAAGAATTCAACTTGAAACCAGCTAGCGATGTAATCCCAGCTGTTCGTCGTTACCAAATTCCTGGCGGTATGTTGTCCAATACTCAAAACCAATTGAACGAAATGGGTATGGGCGATCGCTTCTTCGACGTTATGGATGAAATGCCACGCGTTCGTGAAGACTTGGGTTACCCTCCATTGGTAACTCCAACATCCCAAATCGTTGGTACAATGGCTATGATGAACGTTATGATGGGCGACCGTTACAAAATGGTTCCTAACGAAGTTAAAGATCTTGTTCGTGGTAAATATGGTCAATTACCTGGTACAATTTCTGATGAAATTCGTCAAACTATCATTGGTGATGAACAACCTATTACTTGCCGTCCAGCAGATCTTATTGAACCTGAATTGGAAGGTTACCGTCAAGATTTAGCTTCTAAAGGCTACAATGGCA
>CADFKY010000103.1 GCA_902834965.1 Veillonellaceae bacterium | reverse complement strand
TTGTTGAGCTTTGTTATGCGCTTGTCTTGGGCATCTGTTATGCCTATCCTCAATGAGGCGTTGCATTTTACAGCTAAAATGGGGTCTCAACACATTTCGGCCTTTTACTTTGGTTATGCGTTAACGGTATTGCCAGGAGGTATCTTAGCCGATAAAATCGGCTACAGACGTACTATCTTGTTTAGTTTGATTGGTATGGCCGCTGTAACGGCTTTGATGAGTACCATTACAGACTATAACATGGCTTGGGGCTTGCGCTTCTTATTAGGGATTATGTCTGGTCCTGTACAAGCTTCTTGCTTGAGTGCTATCGGCGATCACTTCGGTCCGAACCAACGGGGTGCGGCCGTAGGTATCTTCATGAGTTGTACCTCCTTTGGTATTACTACGGTAAACCTTTACGCACCCTATGTGGCTACACATTACGGTTGGCAAACTGCATTCCTTGCTACAGCCATCTTACCGTTGGTAGTACTTGTATTATGTTACTTCACGGTGCGTAAGCCGAGTGCAGAAATTCTCGCACAACGAGAAGCAGAGGCTTCTGAAGCGGCTGCTAAGCTTGGCGTAGGACAAACGTCTTTAGTAGAAAATTTGAAGCACATCATTTCCAACCGTAATATTCGTTGCTTGGCAATTGCTGGCTTCTTCGCCACAGGTACGACTTGGGGCGTAACGCAATGGGCGAACTTATACATGGTTAAACAATTAGGTGTAACGGCTATCTATGCAGGCCAAGTCATGAGCGTGTTCGGTACGGCTGCGCTCATTGCAAAACCAACGATCGGTATTTTATCTGATATTTTGCCAATTAAGAAGAATCATTTAGCGGCGCTCGTTATGTTCTTATTTGCGCCAGCTTTAATCTTGTTTGCAAGTACGGCAAATCCAAATATGCTCTTTGTAACAGGTCCAATTCTCGGTATAGGTGCCTTTATGCATAGTGCGTTGACCAATGCTCTCGTAGTTCAATCTGCAGCACCTCATTTGCGCGGTACTACAGCGGGCTTTGTAAACTTGTTTAACCAAATTGGTGCACTCTTGGCACCACTTCTCTTGGGCAATGTCCTTGTCATGACGGGCAGCTACCAAATGTCTTTGATGTCTATCGCTATAGCTCCTATTATTGGTGCATGTGCATTATTCTTTATTCGTCTTAAATAATATAAATGGATCCGTACATGAATTGCTCTTCTAAAAATTGCGTCTAATTGGAGGGCAGATCAAAACGGATCCTTTTTTGTAATTAATATGTATATTGTGTATGGTGTTCTTTTATTATATGATTAAGTCATAGTACAGGAGGGGTGAAGATGGAAATCATCTGTTTTGGTGATAGCATTACGCGTGGCTATGATGTGCCCTATGGACGCGGTTGGGTCGAAATCTGTGATGCATCCATAGAGGGTGTTAATTTTACAAACTACGGTGAAGATGGCTGCTCCGTACAGGGTATGATTTATAATATTGAAAATTGGGCGGTTACTGCTGTATCCGATCCAACACGTCATATTTTCTTGATGTGTGGCACTAACGATATTTTACAAGGTCGAGATAGTACCTATGTGTACAAGACTTTGGTGAAAGCTATTGAGCTTGCTAGTACAAAAGGGACGGTAATCATCGGTTTAGAAACTCAAATTGATAGCGATATGGACGGATTAGATCTGGTTGTACGAGAGGTTAATGAACAGCTAAAAGCTTACTCAGAGGCGCATAATATTAAAGTTATAGATTTCTATACTACCTTGTTTGAAGCAGATCAAATTGGACAAATTGTCTTTGCCGGAGAGGTACATCCCAACGAGCGTGGTTATCGATTAATGGCGTATAAGGCATTAGAGGTCTTTACGCGATTATAACGGAGCTATAATAGAACTGGAACGGGACTATAATACAACGTAATATAAAGAACATAAAAACTCCCCTAATGAGTTGCCTCATTGGGGGAGTTAGTGATTTATAGTCTTTTGTGCTAGTGAAAGTTGGGGGCTTTCACCAGATAAAAATAAATTCGTAACGAATTATTTTTTAGATTTAGTAGATACTTTGTTATTGGACACCTTAGCAGATTGTGCAATTGCGTATGCAGTGCCTTTTACTAAATCAGAAGCTTCAGCAGTGTTGCCAGATACGGTTACAGCTGCTACAGTGTCTTCAGTTACTGCGAATAATGCAGTTGCGTAAGGGTGTTGCGCACCATTTGGTACAGTTACAGCACCGGATTTAACAACAATGTAACGACCGTTGTTGTTGAAGATATCGTAATGAGCTGCTTGTTTTACACCATCATAGCTTTCATTGTAAGCGAACAATGCAGCTACTTCACCACTTGCTACTTGACCAGATTGTTGCATGGAACGCAATTTAGCAGCTGCTACAGCTGTTGGTTGAGTCATGTTTACAGTGATGCGCAAAGAGTTGTTATTTACAACTGCTTCAGTGATTACGTTTGTAGAGAATACATTCGCAACACCGTTACCAGCACGGTTGTAAGAGCTAGCAGTTTTTACTTGGTAGCCATTAGTGTATGCAGGCAAGTCATATGTGTAAGTTTTGCCATTTAACAATAAGTCAAACGCATTCAATTGGTTAGCTTTGTAGCGAGAAACGTAGGAACTGCCGTTGCCATTAGCTGTTACGGAGTTTACAGTTTCTTGGTATACAGGTTGGGCTTCAGTAGGGATAGGATCCATGATTTGAAGACCTACAGCTGTTGTTTGTGGTGCCACAAAGATTGGATCACCTAATTCTTTAGATACAGGCATTTGTTGAGCCATATCGCCTGCTGTATAAGGCACTGCTGGCAATGGTTTGTAACCAGGGCGCGGTGCACTTGTGGCATAACTAGTTTGGTAAGCTGGCGTAGCCGCTTGTGGTGCAGGATAAGAATATTGCTCTGCTGAAGCACGTTCGTAAGCGCGTGCATTAGCATCAATAGTTGCAGCAAAAGCAGAGAAAGACATCGTTGTCGCTGCAAACACTGCAAAAGCAGTTGCTAAATGTTTTTTGTTCATAATAATTTACTCCTAAATACATGATTTTACAAATAACACAGATACTAACTTGTATTATATAGGAATTCATGCTAATTGTAAATAAAATATAAAATATTATCTTAATTATAAATAAATATAATCAAATGAGTCAAATATTGTACAATTAGCCATAGAATGTCATATTACTATATAATAATAATCAGTATAGTAATTTATTATATCGAAAAATTTCGTTTGATGCTATATCTAATTCGTATAGTGCTACAATTAATTTGTGTAGTGCTATATCTAATGCGTTAACTGATATGAGCAATATAAATTTGTGGATTATATCAATTGAGATGGTGAAAGTTTCACTAGGGAGGTCTCATGAGTATTAGCGTCTATTATGGACGGGCTGGATCAGGCAAGACACGTGCCGTATATGAGCGCATCCGTCAGGTCATGACAGATTGTCCAGGGGAACCAATAATTTTGCTTGTTCCTGAACCTGCCACCTATCGGGTAGAACGGGAGCTAGCTGAATTTATGCTTGAAAAAGGTTTTACTACAGTTCGTGTCGTAGGCTTTGGGCGTTTGGGTTATCAGGTATATCAATCGATAGGCTCAAAAGGGGCTGGTCAATCAAGTTTATCAAGCTTTGGCCGGTCTATGTTGTTGCGCCTTGTAATGAAACGAAAGCAAAAGGAACTAGGGCTGTTAGAACAGGCTACAAAGCGGCCTGAGTTTTCCTCCGTATTGCAACAGCTCTTTTCTGAATTCCGCGCCTTTCGTGTAGGCCCTGCTGACCTAGAACGAGGGGCAGAATCTGTTAAAAATAAAGTATTACAAAAGAAATTGCGCGAGCTAGCTATTTGTATGTCTGCCTATGAAGAAGAACTCAGTCGTCATGGGGAGCGCGACATCGATCCTATCATGGAAATCGTAGAGGCTTTGCCACAATCTCCTCTCATGGAGAATAGCCACGTCTTTATCGATGGTTTTCATTGGTTTACGCCCACACACTACGAGCTGATTTATACTTTGTTTGACTTGGCGAAGGAAGCCGTTATTACTAT
>CADFKY010000102.1 GCA_902834965.1 Veillonellaceae bacterium | reverse complement strand
GGCAACGCCGCTGCATTGGGGGCTTTTTACAGACCGAATGAGGACTTGCAATTTAGTGTAGGATCTACTGTTGGTAATGGCGAAACTGTTGTGAATGCCGGTATGTCTGTGAAAGTAGGTGCTCACAGTAATGTATCTCGTTCTCGTGTAGCCATCGGTAAGGAAGTTTTGGAACTTAAGAAAACTGTAGCGGTACAAAATGCGCAGATTCAAAAGTTGACAGCTCTTTTGAATGGATTGGCCGGAACGAATATGAAAGCAGACCGCAGCACATTATTCCCTGATGTGCCGAATAATCACTGGGCATATGCGGCGGTTAGCGATCTATCTCGACGTGGTCTTGTAGAAGGCTATCCTGATGGTACATTCGGAGGAGACCGTATGTTGACCCGTTATGAATTTGCTCAAATTGTGTACCGAGCTATTCAAAACGGCGTTGTCGTCGATGATCGACTCGTATCTGAATTTGGTCCTGAAATGGCGTTATTCCGTGTGGATACTATTGCCAAGAATCATGAAGGACAACCAACTATTGAACGTGTAAGGGTCAATAAAAAATAGAATACTTATATATATGATTTATATTGTGAAAGCCGAGGCTCTAGGGCCTCGGCTTTTTCGTGTACCTGTAGGTGATAATTTTTCTGTATATAAAATTATCTTATCTATGAAAGTACTAAACTGAAAAGTCTAAAAATATGAAATTGATTACGTAATTACAATAATCGTTATATTCCGATATGTGGATTTATCGTAAATTTTGATAGGAAAGATGAAGATTTTATTTCTTAAAATTAAAAAGTATTAAAATAGAAATAAATAAAAGACAAAAATGAAGAAAAGATGAAAAAGTTGTTTACAAGATAGAAATTTTTTGATATTGTATTGCCGTGGATGAGTATATGATGAAGAATCATGAATAATTATAGTATTCAGATCGTAATTTGGAATACTAATATTTGGTGTAAGAAGTGTAGATGATAATTAATCTTTATACTTCTTCTTTTTATTATCTTTGCAATATTATGCAACACAAGTGGTGTGTTTTACTGAGTTTTCGGTAAGAAAGGATAATCATGAATCGAATTTATAATGTTATTTGGAGTAAAACAAAAAAATGCTACGTTGTAGTATCTGAAATTGTAAAAACAGGTGGCGGTAAGGTGAAATCCGTACAAAACGGTACAACCTGGGCACGCATGAGTGCAATCATGGCGGTGGCTGCATTATTAATGGGTGGTAATATTACTACAGTTAATGCTGCTACATATACTGCTATGACGATTAATGATGTAAATGGCGCTGGTTATGCTACTGGTAATGTAGTTTATAGTGAAGGTAGTTATTTATACAATTATCAAAACCCTGGGAACCTGACACCATTTGATAACAGTCATTTGTACAATGGTACAGATAGAGGTAACTATACAGAAAATAGTTTTGCTGGCATTGCTATCGGTAAAAATACAAATATTCAGGAAGCTGGTAATCCAACTTATTATTCCGGTTTAGCTATCGGTAACTATGCTCAGGCCACAGGTGGTATTTCTTTTGCTTTAGGTCATTATGCTCAGGCTTTATCACCATCTGCTATGGCTCTTGGTACAGCTACAAAGGCGAGCGGATTTAACTCCTTGGCTATGATGCGTCAATCCGCTGCAGAAGGTGAGTTCTCCACAGCATTGGGTACTGCATCTTGGGCAAAGGGTAATGGTAGTTTTGCCATGGGTTACTCCGCTACAGCAAAAGCGGATCAATCTATCGCAATTGGTGCGGCAGAAACTATAAAATTACCTGGTCAACAACATGGTACTCCAAGTGCTAAATATAATGGCGATGGTAATACCGTAACAGAAGGGGCTCGTTCTCTTGCTTTCGGTACGAAAGCTCGTACTGCAGTTGGTGCAGATGATTCTATGGCATTCGGTTCTTCATCCAGTACTGGTGGCGCCAATGCGGTAGCTATGGGTTATAGTGCTAATGCTAGTGCAGAGAATGCCTTTGCTATCGGTAATACGGCGCAATCATCCGCACAAAATGCGGTAGCGATGGGTAAAAGTGCCAATGCAAGTGGTGTAAGCAGCTTTGCCATGGGTAGTAGCTCTAATGCTGCTGGTGCTGATGCTATCGCTATGGGTAGTTCTTCCCAAGCCAAATTATCCAACTCCATCGCATTAGGCGGTAATGCAAAATCCTTGGGTGCTGATGCGCTTGCACTTGGCGGTGCGGCGAATGCCTCTAAAGATGGTGCCATTGCAATCGGTAAAGAAGCAAAAGCAAACAATACTAATACGACAGCTATCGGTCTTGGTGCAACTGTTACAGGTACTAACTCCATGGCTATCGGTACAAATGCCGTTGCAGAATCCAATAACTCCTTGGCATTGGGTACTGGTACGGAAGTAAGAGGTGCCTTGGTTAATGGTTTCTCTGCTTTCACTAACCAACAAAATAATAATATTGCAAACGGTGTAGTTGCGGTAGGTAACGTAGGTTCTGAACGCCGTATCATCAACGTAGCAGGTGGTGAAAACGATACTGACGCAACAAATGTAAAACAATTAAAATTTGTAAACAGTAACTTGGCAAAATCCATCGCAGGTCCTACTTATACGGGCTATGAAGCGAATGGTTCTACATATAAAGCGCCTGATTTCAATATCAAGAACAGCACTTATCATACGGTAAAAGAAGCTGTTGAAGCGGCGCAAACGAATTTCTTCAGTGCTAAAGGCACATCTGCCGATGCGAACTACGATAACACAGGTGCTACAGGCAATAATGCAACAGCAGCCGGTGTACGTACTTCCGCAGCAGGTAATTTCGCGACAGCTATCGGTGCTGATGCGACTGCAGCTAATACGAACAGTACTGCTATCGGTTATAAAGCTAAATCCAGTGTAGATGACGGCGTTGCATTGGGAGCGAATTCCGTTGCTTCCGTTGCATCAGGTAAAGCAGGTTATAATGTTAAAACTGCAGACAGCCGTACAAACGGATATAGCGGATTGACTGGCGCTGCGTTGACATCCACTATGGGTGCGGTGTCCGTAGGTGATGGCGGTACAAAAACTCGTCAAATCACAAACGTGGCTGCAGGTACTGCGGATACTGATGCTGTTAATGTGGCACAATTGCGCAATGTTAACTTGAAAGTAGCTGGCAACAGCGGTAACAATGACGTTTTATTAGACAACCAAACATTGACTGTAAAAGGCGATGGTTCTTATGTTACGACATCTGTTAACAACCAAACAATTGATGTGACGTTGACTGATGCTACTAAGAACAAGATTGACAATGCGGCAAATAAAGACTTGTCCAACATTACAGACGGCGGTAAATCCGTTATTCGTGATGAAGCGCAAAAAGCAGTAAAAGTTGTTGCTGGTAAAAACACAACGATTACAGAAGGTACTGATGGTACATATAAAACATATAAAGTTGACGTAGATGCTCCTGACTATCAATTAGTTGAAAACAGCAGTGCTGCTGATAAAGCTTACACTGTATCTGGCAATAAAGTTGACTTGACTGTACAAGATGCTAAAAATCCTGCGAATAAGAAAACTGTAACTATTAAGGATATTGCGTCTAAAACAGAACTTGATAATACAAAAACAGAGCTTATTAATAAAGGCTTGAAATTCGATGCTGATAATGGCGGCGAAAAAACAAATAAATTAGGCTCCAAGGTAACAGTAGCTGGTGATAGCACTAATATCAGCACTACGATTACACAAACTGGTGACGATACAACAATTAAGGTTGCATTAGGTAAAGACATCAATGTTAATACTGTGACAGCTACTAAGACTGTAAAAGCTGGCACTGCTACTATGGGCAACCAATCTGTAACAGATAACAAAAGTGCTGCTCAGAACGGTAACTTTGTATCCGGTTTGGACAATAAAAATTGGACATTAACTGATCCTGCCTTTGTATCTGGTCGTGCGGCAACAGAAGATCAACTTAAAATTGTTAGCGATGCTGTGAAAGCGGCTAATTCAAGTGCTGCGGACTACCGTTTAATCGCTAATCCGAACAATGCGGCAGACGGCTCTTATAAAGTTGATAACAATAAAGTTGATTT
>CADFKY010000101.1 GCA_902834965.1 Veillonellaceae bacterium | reverse complement strand
TGTTGATATTTGTTGTGTTATTTGTAATTTGGTCAGCAATATCATCAGCAAGAGATACTTTATAGTCGTGAGTATTACCATTTACAGTTGGTGTTACCTTAATGTGGTCACCAGCTGTTACAGTTGTAACACTAGTAGATGCTGCGATTTCATCTTGTACACGTTTAAGTTGAGATACATTAACTGCATCAGTATCTGCTACACCAGCTTTCACATTCTTAATGATTTGATTGCCAGCACTGATAGCATTTGTAGTGTAGTAAACAGTTGTATTACCTTCACTAGCATACATACCGGTTTTATCGAATTTTGCTTGTTCTAAGGTATCTGTGTTTTCGATTTTGATACCATCAGTAGGTGTAATACCGATATTTTCGCTACCGTTGAAGAAGCGAGCACTGTCTTTATCGATACGAGCACGAACGTCGTCAGTTGCTTTGCCGAAGTTAGCAGAGCTCATTTCTACTAAGTCTTTATTAACAGCTACTTTGTATTCAGCACCACCATTAGCATTTGTATCAGGTGTTACAGTTGTATTATCGCCTGCTACTACAGTAGTATGTTTTTTAGCATCTGCCTCAACAGTAGAGATTTTAGTTTCTACCTTTTTAAGTTGTGCTACGTTAACCGCATCAGTATCATTTGTACCAGCTGCAACAGATGTAATTTGACGTGTTACATCATTAGCTACGTCGCCAACGGATACAGCAGATGCTGTGGCTTTCCATGTGGAGCTTGTATCAGTAGATGCGGCTTTTGTGCTGATATCATAACCAGCTGCTCCTTTATCTACTGTCGCATTAGATTTATAACCAAGAGCTACACCGCCTTCAGCAGATACTTCAGTGTTATGACCAATAGCTACTGCATCATTTACAGTTGTAGTAGTTTCTGCATCGCTAGAGCCAATAATAACAGAATTATTAGCACCTGTTACCTTACGGTTATCACCAACGATAACTGTATTATTAGCATCAGATACAGTATTCTTAGAACCAATAGCAGTTAAATGCTGTACATTAGATGCAGTATTACCTACACCCATAACAAGGTTATCCGCACTTTTAGCACTATTTGCACCTGTTACAGTGTTATTAATACCGACCATGGATGTACGCAATGTGTAGTCAGCCTTGTTGCCGCCACCGATGGCCATCGTAGCGCCACCGCCGTTAGCATCTTTTACAGCAGTGCGCAATTTTTCAGCTAATTCTTTAGCGGAATTACCGCCATCATCTGGTGCTCCAGAAATAGATTTAACAGAGTTAGTGATTTCGTTGCCAGCACCCATAATAAGAGAGCCATTAGAATTAAACGTTCTATTTGCTGTACCAACAATGCTGTTAGCAATGCCAGCGTAGTAGCTACTAGCTGTTTGAGACTCAATGCTGTTTAAAGAACCATTAATAGTGGATCCCAAGTTCTTAACAGGATTTGCCATACGGCCACCATTATATTCACTAGAGATAATATTATAGGTACCTGTATTGGTTGTAAAAGCGCCATTACTAAAGCTATTAGCACCTACTGTAGTTGCATAAGCATTCAATGCATATTTACGAGTAGTTGACGTATCTACTGTGATATCGCCAAGGTCACCTTTGTAGTTATGGGAACCAATCATAGTGCTACCAGTACGAGCAAATGTATTGTCCCCAATAGCTACGCTACCTACTACCTTTGTTGGATCCGCAGGAATTCTGCTAGAAGAGAACCAACTACCACTATATGTTGTTTGACCTAATGCAAAGCTAGCCTCTACACCGCCGGCCATATTTTCAATTTTTGCATTTTTACCAATCGCTACACTACCGCCTTGGCTAGCATAGTTATTAATATTAGCATCCTTACCGACTACGATATCCCCTGTAGCAGCACTAGCACCATTGGAATAACCAATCTTAGCATTATTACCAATCGCCACGTTTTCAGCCTTTGGAGCATTGCTACCTGTACCGTACGCTACACCAGCACCAGTGCCCGTTGCCGTATCGGCTGCACTCGCTACAACACATAAACTAGATAACAATACACCGTTGATTAACAAAGTTAATAAACGTTTCCGTTTGTTCATAATTTAGAACCTCCATTTACAAACTACAAAACCTATCATTCTCTCTTTGCATTAAAATTCACTTTTTATTCATGAGTCTTATATGAATATTGTAGCACGTATACGAATTTTGTAAACAGTAATTTATATATCTATTAAGAGAATATAAAAAAGGATAGTTAATCGATGAGGATTAACTATCCTTTTTTTGGTAAGAGGAAGGCGATCCTCTTACCGGTGCCGTATGATATAAGTTTGTTATTAAGAGAGAGATTTTGAAGTAAACACAACACAAAGATTATTAAATAGTTGGAGAGTAACTAAGATGAACGGGCGATCACACGGCATCAATAATAAGATAATGGCTTTTATAAAAAGCCATTATCTTAAAGAACAATTGATATGAACACTAACGTTTCCCTTACCTAGAGTATATCACTTATATAGGAACAATAGTAGGTTATTTTTCATTTAATTTTCATTAAAATAAAATGAATGCAGGAAATGGCATGACCATTCAATTTGTCTATTCAGTTATCAAAATTATTGTTCAACAAAAACCGTATTAGTTCGTCTTACGAGGTTGAGCATTTTATCGCGAACCGTTGCAGATTGTTCTAAACGATGCTTGCCACCATACCAAGCCATCGGAGCTCCCGCTAAACGGAACGTAATTTTACCATATGCACCGCCAGAGCTATGTTCCGGTTTATTGTATCCCATATCTACAGATACACGCGGCGTAAGTTGCATCTCAGAGCCTATGCGCAAACCATTCTTATCAGCTTGTCGATCCTGGTTCCAGTGATAGCCTTCAACATAGACTCTAGCCCAGCGCGCATTTTTAAAGGTTTTACCATATTCTAAGGTATAACCATTAGATACTCGCTCTAAGGTATGCAGGTTCGCATCCAAAACACGCTCATCGGAAGCAGAACCATACCAGTTAAAACGAAACTCGCTTTCACCAGACATATATTCAAGACCAGCACTGAGTCGATCGTGACGATTCAAGAAACGATGATCATAGAATAGATGAGCCCCATAGAGACGACGGTCGTCCTTGGAAATACGACGGTACCCAACACCTACATTAAGGGTAGTACCCGTATCAGAGGCGCGAGAAATGCGCTGCTGCGTAAACCACACATCACGAGAGGTATTATCGTAATGACCTAGAGGCTGAATAGTCTCCGCAGAATACAGCGGCTTCCACCCTTCTTGGAACTGAAAGCTCAGCGTAGTGCGGCGCATCCACGGCTTACCTTTGGCACCATACATAGCATTAGATACATTGGACATAGCCACCGCATTAATGGCGCGATTCACTGCATCCACATTGCTATACTGCACGGTCTTAGTATCTTGCCGATCCATGATGAGCGGCCCACCTTGGCCAATCACATGGTCTGGTGTGACGGCAGGCGTAATGTGAAAGCCCTCTGATGCGGCCTTCATGCGTTCTGTTTGAGCATCAGTTTTTGCAGGCACTACGCCCTTATCATTATGTAATTGTTGTTTTTCTGCCTCAGCTGTACCCACACAACACAATAGGGCGCTCAAGGCGATACACACAATACGTTTCATTACTCTCTACATTTAAAATTCATGAACAACAAATGAAATATGTATAAGTGTATCGAATAATGTATATGCATGTCAAGACAAGTGGTCGCTAGAAACGTATTATTTTACTATTATATGTATATAAAAAGAGGTAATAACAATGTTATTACCTCTTCCATATCAAAACTTATTTTTCATTAAGTTTTTGCACAAGCATATCTACTGTTTCTTGTAATTTTTTATTTTGTGCTTCTAATGTATCAACACGTTGTTCTAATGCGTTATAGGATGCAGGAGAAATCTTAGCAAGTGTCTTATTTTCACCGAATTTATAGGACACGCCTACGTTGGCCATCAAATCACCACTTACAGTTGTACCTGCAGTGAGAAGTAGGTTTTCTTTTGGATAGTAACCTACGCCAAGAGCCAATACATTTTCGCCTTTATAGTGACCATAGCCACCCATAACTTGAACCTTGTGGTCAGGATCAAATTGTAGTG
>CADFKY010000100.1 GCA_902834965.1 Veillonellaceae bacterium | reverse complement strand
GCATCCATCAAATCATTACTATGTTGTTTTACAAGGGCTGATAATTCACGGTAAATACGCAATACCTCTTGCTCTTCACCAATCAATGCCTCTTGTAATTCATTATTTAGATTCACCAAGCGCATCGGTTCAATATAGAGTGTTTGACCCGTTGCAGAACGGTCGTGAATAAGACCATCAAAATATTGGCGATATTCCTGTTTTACAGGGATTACATAGCGATTGTTACGCTGTGTAATGATTGCTTCTTGGAAATACTTCTGATTATCCTTGTCGTGTAAGATAGCTTGAATATCATTTTTAATCTTTTCCCGAGTTTTAATAATCGTATTTCTAAGGCTCGCCAACTTAGGAGATGCAGTATCTAGCAATTCCCCTTTTTCATCAAAGACACGTTTAAAACGGTTTTCAATGCGATCTGTATTCGGCATATCCTGTACCCATAAGGATAGCAACGGATATTCCATATATTTAGTTCTAAAGAACTTTGTCATCCGCTTATAAGCACCAATGGTTAAGTAAATATCCCACAATGCTTCACGAGTAAGGACAAAGTCTTTACGACTCTTCTTACAGGACTCACGAATATCACGAGTTCCCCCTAACGGTTGTTCTACCTCAGTTTGCAAAGAACGCATGGCTTCTGCCGTTTCATCAAGGTTCTCTTGAATGGCTTTCGCATCTGTCATAGGTTCGATGTGCATGGCTAATTCTTTAGCAATGGTAGAACTACAATGTTGTTGTAATTGTTCTTTTATATGGTGAAAGTCTAATACATCTTCGTTAAACAATGTACTACCTCTTTTATAAAATACCTCTAAAATAGTGGCCCCTTGTAATAGGTGTATCATCTTTACCTACACTCTTAGGAGGAGCCTCTTTTGTTCCATTTTGAATGGATACATAATCTGCTACGATAATACGCAATCTCTTTGGATCCATATGACGTCCATCAATACGCAAAATATGTAGCCCTTTTCGATGTAACTCTGGCACATAGGCACGCATGTCCATTTCATGACTATTCATGATGTGCATACGGCAATAAGGATCCGTACGAAGTGGGAACACTTCCCCTTTACGGTCCTTCAATGCGTAATCTTCCTTTACACACGGCATAGGGCAATTTTCTTTTTTACCAGTCCCTACAAAGCTAGCGATGGCACAGTATTCAGAAATCATCATTTCCGTATAACCATGAACCATAACCTCTAATGGTAAATTAGTAGATTTTTGTAAGCTTACGAGTTGCGTCAATGTTAACTCTAAGGATGGTGCTACGCTACTCATATGTAAGTCCTTCCATACTTGTAAGGAAGAGCTATTAAATATATTAAGACCTGTATCGGCTTCAATAGCACCTGTATACCCTAAGTCACGAAGCCACAATAACGCTTGTGGGACGTGAATAGAAATGCTATCTGGTTTCGCCTCAACTATGGCCTTAAGGGTATTCATATACGCCTTTACTTCATCATCTTTCACAACCCGAGGGGTAGCAAATACACAAAGTACATTATGGTCTTTACAAAGCTTAGCTACCTGCTCGTAGATGCTAAGTTCATAAGGCTTACGTTGTAAACGGTCACCACCGAAGATAATCTTCTTAGCGCCCCCTTCAATAGCTGCTTTCACAGCCTCTAGTTCATCAACGCGAGCACTCACCATAGGCTCAGAATATTGAACCTTACCCTTAGCAACCATAGATGACATATCTTGAGGCTCTACAGCCAACTCAGCCCAAGCCGTTTCATGATCTGTAATCAATAAGTTTTCTAGTGCTTCTACAGCATCGCGGCGTAATGCATTTAACACACTAGCTGGCCACATATAAGGTCCATCAGGAATAGACATAGAGCCTAAGGTAAACAATGTATTCCCTAATCTACCTACTTGGTCTGTAACCTTCTCTAATGTAGTCGGTTTATTATTCGCATAAACAGGTTCAAATTCATTAGATACTGTCACAGTACGACCATCATTTAATACAAAGGTAAGTTCTGTACATGGCGTTTCTCGGTCTGTATTAATAGATAAGTATCCATGTACCTCTAATTTAGCACTAAAGTCTTGTAAGCCTCGTTGCTTTTGAGATTTTGGCGTAGATGCTAAAAATACTTGCCCCGCTGCAAACCCTTCATCAGGTTTGCCTACAAAATGCTTTTCATCCATTAAGGACCAATTCTGATCAATTTGATAATACGTAATACTACCAGAATCTTGCATTACCTTTAAAAGTGATCCTTTTTCAATTGATTCTGTTAGGAATAAATGAACTTGTCCCTTTTTGACCTCTGCTTTACCAATTAATTTACCTTGATTATTTGGAGCTACAACAGTCATCATAGATCTCCCTACATGGTCTGTTAAGTAATCTGTAGAGAAGCCGCGATTAAACCCAGACGCCAATGCATCGGCATCAGCAGCATCCATATGAGCTGTATCTAAAATATGACGATAGGTACCAATGACTTGTCGCACATAGGAAACCTTTTTCATACGCCCTTCTACCTTAAAAGACGTAACACCAGCAGCTACGAGCTCATTCATATGCTCACTATAGTTAAGATCCTTTGGGCTTAGTAAATAGGCTTCGTGTTTAGGTAGCAAACTAGTACTAGAAGAATCCAATAGTTCATAAGGCAAACGGCAAGGTTGTGCGCAGGCACCACGATTACCACTGCGACCACCAATAAAGGAACTCATCAAGCATTGTCCAGAATAGCACACACATAAGGCACCATGTACAAAGACTTCGATTTCAGCTGTACAGTTTTTACAAATATGTTCAATTTCAGCAAGGCTCAATTCACGAGCCAATACAACACGGGTAAAACCGAGGCTTTCATAAAAACGAACAGCATCTAATGTAGCCGCCGTCATTTGCGTACTACCGTGTAAATGCAATTTCGGAGCCACTCGTTGCGCCAATTTAGCAACAGCTAAGTCTTGAACGATAATAGCATCCACACCAATGCGTTCTAAATCCTTTAAATACGCCTCGAGAGCCATTAATTCAGAGTCACCTATGAGGATGTTTACTGTTACATATACAGACACATCGAGAATGTGGGCTAATCGAATAGCCTCAGCCAATTCTTCAATGCCAAAGTTTGCTGCATGAGCACGGGCATTAAAGCCTTTACCACCCAAGTAAATCGCATCCGCTCCAGATTCTAAGGCGGCCATAAAGTTTTCCATCGTACCGGCAGGAGCCAATAATTCCATGGACAATCCTTTCTACCTAACTAAAGGTATAACTATAGTACTAAAAGGGTTTACCATACGGTAAACCCTTTCAATATACTGCTTGAGATTAACGTAATCTGCAGTTAATTTCTGCTAATGCATCGATAATAGCTTGAATATTACCGTCAATATCTTCATCGTTCAACGTGCCTTCCATAGAGCGGAATTGCAAGTTGTACGCAAGACTGCGGTAACCAGCTTCAATATGTTCACCTTCGTAAACGTCGAAGATAGATGCATTTTCTAAATATTCTCCACCATGTTCTTTAATGATAGATAAAATTTCACCACTAGATACGGACACAGGTGCTACAATAGCAAGGTCACGGCTAGTACCTGGGAATTTACTGAAAGATGTATAGCGGAATGCTGGAATCGTTAAGGATAATACTGCTTCCAAATCGATTTCAAACATGTATACTTTTCCTGGTAAATCAAAGTTTTTGCTCACTTGTGGATGTAATTCACCATATTGAGCAATCATTTTACCATCAACTACGTATTGAGCACTTACCCCTGGGTGGAAGTAAGGTTCAGTGCCACGATTAATTTCATAGCCTTTAACACCTAGTTCAGCCAACAACGCATCTACGATACCTTTTACATCATAGAAATCTGTAGTGCGTTCTGCTTGATTCCAGGCAGCTTGGTTTGCTTTGCCCATCAAGATACCACAAGCCATAGGGCGTTCATGAGGTACCTCTGTCAACGGCAATGCTTTTGGTTCATATACATTTGCTGTTTCAAACAACCAAAGATCCTTATTTTGTTGCGCAATATTGCGTTTGGCAGCTTCGATAACAGCTGGCACCAATGTAGTACGCATATAAGGGAATTCTTCGGAAATAGGATTCAAAATTGGAATGGCTGTATAACGGCTATCCCCTTC
>CADFKY010000099.1 GCA_902834965.1 Veillonellaceae bacterium | reverse complement strand
TTAGGTTTTGGTCCATACATCTTAGGTGCTATTAAAGAGGTAGTAGGCTATACAAGCATGTTCCATGTTACTGTTGTAGTAGCACTTCTTGCCTTCGTTGCGTACTATTTCTTATATGGTCGTTATGTAGGTACTGAAAAAGATCTTTCTTTGAAAGCTCGTGCTGAAGAAGAACAAATTAGAAATCGTAAACGCAATGGTAAACTTGCATAGAATGTAAGTTATTGCTGCTGGTGAATTCAGACTGGTTCTAGCATACCGACTTTACAACTAAATTAAAAGGACTATACGAGATATCTCGTATAGTCCTTTTTTGTTGTTAAGGTATCTTAGTATTCTATTGTGTTTTAGAATGCTAGTTTTGTATTTAAATATCCTTCAAATGGCATTTAGCAGTATAGGTATGAGTCGTTACATCGCAAGCTATTATTTCTCAATGTTTACGATATTTACAATAACTTCTACGGCTTTTTTCATGTCGTCAATACATGCAAACTCATGACGGCCATGTAGATTTTCTACGCCTGTAAAGATATTAGGAGTAGGGATACCCATGAAGGAAATTTTAGAACCGTCTGTACCACCGCGGATAGGGTCACAAATAGGAGTGATACCGGCTTTTTCCATAGCAGCTTTGGCTACGTTAACGCATTCCATATTGTCTTTAATGATATCGTACATGTTGTAATATTGATCTTTTACAGATACTTCACATACTTCACGGCCGTAGATTTCATTTAATGTTTGACCAGCTTGTAAGAAGAATGCTTTTTTCGCTTCGAATAATTCTTTGTCATGGTCGCGGATAATATAGTTCATTTTACCTGTATCTACTTGTGTTTCCATGCTCATGAGCATGAAGAAGCCTTGACGACCACATGTATGTTCAGGAACTGCAGCACCTGGTAATAAAGAATCGAATTGCATTGCTAATTTAGCGCAGTTTATCATAATGCCTTTGGCAGTGCCTGTATGAACAGATACACCTTTGAGTGTTACTGTACCGCCTGCAGCATTGAATGTTTCGTATTCAAGTTGACCGAGGCTTTCACCATCGATTGTATAAGCAAAATCAACAGGGAATTGTTTGACATCAAAGTGATCGGCGCCAGTGCCGATTTCTTCGTCTGGACCGAAAGCGCACATGATTTTACCGTGCTTGATTTCTGGATGAGCTACGAGGTACGCAAGGGCTTCCATAATTTCACAGATACCAGCCTTGTCGTCGCCGCCGAGGAGCGTAAGACCATCTGTGACAACTAAGGATTTACCGATGTAATTCTTTAGATTAGGGAAATCTGCACGACGTGTGAAGATTTGATGTTCTTCGTTAAGGCAAATATCGCTGCCATCGTAATTTTCAACGATGCGAGGCTTAATATTTTCTGCGTTGTAGTCTGCTGTATCCATGTGAGCAATGAAGCCGATAGCAGGTGCTTTTTTATCTGTATTAGCATTTAATGTGCCGATGACAAAACCATTTTCACGGTTGTAAATAACTTCATCTAAACCGATTGCTTTTAAATCAGGAACGAGCACATTAGTAGCAAAGTCTACTTGAGTTTGAGTACTAGGAATTGTTGTACTTTCCTCGTTAGACCGTGTATTTATGCTTGTATAGCGTACAAAACGTTCGACCATTGATTCCATAATGAGCCTCCTCGTAAGTAAACATACGTGTTATACATACTGGTATATATACTGTACATAATAAAGATTCTTAATATACTTTCATTGTAGAACAGGGGCGGTGAAAATGCAAAATAAATATTTATGGAATGTGTGATATTTTATTCGCATAATGCATAGAAAAGCATTGAACCATATATAGTGCCGTGTTAGTATAAAGGTGAATAGTTATACGTTTGTACATTTTCTGTGAGGAGGTTTTACCATGTCGGACGAAACTCGTTCTATTCCGCCCGTAGAACCGGTATTGGATCCTAAGAAGGATTACGTAGAGATTAACTCATATGTAGTATTCTGGGGCCTATTCTATGCGGCAATTTTCACACTGGCTGTAGGTTATTTATGTTTGAAAATTGGTCAAACAGTAGATGCCTTTGCTCCAGTATCTGTACTTGCAATGGGTACAGCAGTTATTTTGAAACGGCAAAATGCTTTTGCTGAAACGGTTCACATTCAGGCTATCGCTAGTTCTAGTACGAACACATTAGCTGGTGCGATGTTCTTCTTGCCAGCTCTATACATTTGGAATGTTACAGATGTATCCTTCGTACAAATGGCGATTCCTATCATCCTTGGTGGCGTACTTGGTGTTCTATTATGCGTTATGTTCCGTCGCTACTTTGTTGAGGAAATGCACTATGTGTATCCGTTCCCAAGCGGTCGTGCTGCAGCTGAAGTACTAATGAGTAATGAAGGTAGCAAAGCGAAACTCATGCTTGGTTCTGGTCTTATCGCTCTTGTATATGACTTTATTCTTAACAGCCTTGGCTGGTGGGAAGAGGTTATCCGTACTACTGCATTTAAATGGGGTTCTGCTCTAGCAGATTCTACTAAGTTAAATGCTGCTGTAGATACAGATGCTGCGTTGCTTGGTCTTGGTTACTTCACAGGCTTGCGATATGCAGCTATTATCGCAGCTGGTTCCTTCTTCTCTTGGTTCGTATGTATTCCAATCGTATACTATTTAGCTCCGGAACATATCATGCAAATCAATGGTCATGCTGTTCCACTTGCAGAAGCTCCAATTCGTAAAGTATTCTTAGACTATGTTCGCCATATTGGTATCGGTATGCTTGCTATGGCAGGTATCATCGGCTTGCTCAATATGTCCAAAGTCGTAGCTAGTGTTGTTAAAAATGCAGTGCTTGATATTTTCAGTTCCAAAACTGTAGATGTTAACTTGCTTCGTACACAACGCGACGTGCCTACATCTTGGATTGGCGCTGGCATCTTGTTATGTACAGTTCTATTCGCAGCATACTTCCACTTTATGTATGCTGAAAGCTTCGGTCAAACAATCGTAGCATTCTTAATCGTTCTTATTATGTCCTTCCTATTATCTGTAGTAGGTATTAGCTCCATCGCTTATACAGGTACAGAACCAGTATCTGGTATGACAATCTTCATGATTATCATCTCCGCTGTATGCTTAACAGCAGCAGGCATGACTGGTAAAGTAGGTATGATTGCAGTCCTCATGATGGCATCCTTCATTGGTACAACCATCGGTATGGCTGGTAACTTCATGTCTGAACTTAAAGTAGCGCACATGACAGGTGCAACACCTAAGAAAATGGAACAATGGCAAATCGTTGGTACCATTCTTTGTGCTGTACTTTCTGTAGGCGTTATGATTCTTTTGAACGACGCGTATGGCTTCGTAGGGGATCATGCATTAAATGCGCCACAAGCGAACGCTATGGCTGCTATCATCGAACCTATGATGACTGGCGGTAGTGCTCAATGGCCTCTATACATGGCTGGTGCATTATTCGCAATCATCTTGTGGATGGTAAAAGTTCCACCATTGGCATTTGCCCTTGGTACTTACTTGCCAATGGAAATCAACACACCATTACTTATCGGTGGTTTGATTGCATACTTCGTACAAAACAGTACAAAAGATAAAGAATTGGCAGATCTTCGCTTCTCCAAAGGTAGCACAATTGCATCTGGTCTCGTAGCTGGTGGTGCTATTGGTTCTTTATTCAGTGCCGTACTTCGTATTGCCGGCATTGATGTATTCGCTCAAGACTGGGTTGAAACACCGGAAGCAACATACCTCAGTATCGTAATGTACTTGTTACTCTGTGTATTCTTGTACAAAGTGGCTATGTATGTAAAAGCTAAAAAATCTTAATACTGAATAGGATATCCTCTAAAATGTGAGTATATAGCTTACTTCAAATATGTTAGGAATTCTCCATTCTGGGGATGACCGCCTTTACTGAGTTTATATTGCTTAGTAAGGGCGGTCTTTTCATTATCTATTTTAGTATTAAGACTATAGGAGTGAATGATTTTTTCGGTATAGCTAAAAGCTATGTTAATATAATACCTATTAATATAGTTGGATTTATTGACCCTAACTATATCGAATGTTATCATAATATTATAATACCTCTAGAGGTATTATTTTTATTATACTCATACTGTAAGTATAGATAGATTTATTCGTATATAGAAAGAAA
>CADFKY010000098.1 GCA_902834965.1 Veillonellaceae bacterium | reverse complement strand
AAAAAAGTATTCCCTGTAGTTGATGACAGCGGTTCTGACTCCGCTATGTTCGATAACACATTGGAATTCTTGCACATGACAGGTCGTTCCTTGCCTCATGCGATTATGATGATGATTCCTGAACCTTGGGAACGCAATAATCTCATGAGCCAAGAAAAACATGACTTCTACGAATTCAATAGCTTTATGATGGAACCATGGGATGGTCCTGCTGCTATGGGCTTCACTGATGGTACTGTTATCGGTGGCGTACTTGACCGCAATGGTTTGCGTCCTGCTCGTTACTATGTAACAACTGATGATCGCGTTATCATGGCCTCCGAAGTGGGTGTAGTAAACGAAAACGCTGAAAATATTCGTGCTAAAGGTCGTTTGGAACCAGGTAAAATGCTTCTCATTGATACGGAAGAACAACGTATCATTTCCGATGAAGAAATCAAACAACGCGTTGCCACTGAATTGCCATATGATGAATTGGTAAAAGAGCACGTTATTCATTTGTCTGAAATTACACAAGCTGATGAAAGTGATATTCCAAAAGTTGAAGATTTGTTCAAAAAGCAACAAGCCTTTGGTTATACCCAAGAAGACCTTGTACGTATGATTGTACCTATGGCAAAGGATGGTAAAGATCCTGTAGGTGCAATGGGTGCCGATGCTCCACTTGCTATCTTGTCCGATAAACCACAATTGTTATACAGCTACTTCAAGCAAATGTTCGCGCAAGTAACAAATCCTCCAATCGACTCCATTCGTGAGGAAATGGTTACATCTACACGCGTTATGCTTGGTAACTCTGGTAACTTAACAGACCCTAATAAAGCTGGTACTTATGCGTTGTCCATGCGTACACCAATCCTTACTAATCAAGAATTGGCGTCCATTAAGGCTCTTGACTGCCGCCGTATGAAGTCTGTTACATTGCCAATCCTTTTCGACCCAACTAAGGGTGCTGATGGTTTGCGCGATGCATTGAATGAATTGTGCGAAAAAGCAGAAGAAGCAGCACGTACAGACCAAAATGTATTGATTTTATCTGACCGTGGCGTTGATGAAAATCATGCACCAATTCCTGCATTGTTAGCTGTAGCAGCTGTTCATAATCACTTGATTAGAAAAGTATTGCGCACAGAAATTGGTCTTATCCTCGAATCTGGTGAGCCTCGCGAAGTACATCATTTCTGTACACTGATCGGTTATGGTGTAACCGCAATCAATCCATATGTAGCTCTTGAAACTGTACGTGATTTACAAGCCCATAAACGCCTTGGTGATATTACTCCTGAACAAGCAGAAAAGAACTACATCAAAGCGGCTGTGGGCGGTATCATGAAAGTTATGTCCAAAATGGGTATCTCCACAGTACGTTCTTATCAGGGTGCACAAATCTTTGAAGCCTTGGGATTGAATACTAACTTCATTAACAAGTTCTTTGTAAATACACCAACACGTATTGGCGGTATTGGTCTTGTAGGTGTTGCTAATGAAGCATTGGCTCGTTTTGACCGTGCTTTCAAATCTGATGAATCTGTACTTGAACCGGGTGGTTGGTATGGTCCTGTAAAAGATGGGGAAGAGCATTTATTCAACCCTAAAACAATTGAGCTTTTACAAGAATCCCTCATCAATGGCGACTATGCTAAATATAAAGAATACTCTAAAGCTATCCGCAACGATTACCACGTAACATTGCGTTCCTTGATGGAATTAAATTACCCTGTAGGTGGCGGCATTCCTATCGAAGAGGTTGAGCCTGAAGAATCCATCGTAAAACGCTTTAAAGCGGGTGCTATGAGTTATGGTGCCATCAGTAAAGAGGCTCATGAAGCGATTGCTATCGCTATGAACCGTCTTGGTTCTACATCTAACTCTGGTGAAGGCGGCGAAGACGTAGCTCGTTTCAAACCATTGCCAAATGGCGACAGCATGAATTCCGAAGTAAAACAAATTGCATCTGGTCGTTTCGGTGTAACTGCAAATTACCTCATTCATGCAAAAGAATTACAAATTAAATGTGCACAAGGTGCAAAACCAGGTGAAGGTGGCCAGTTACCAGGTAAAAAAGTATACCCTGAAATCGGGAAAGCTCGTCACTCCACTCCTGGCGTAGAGCTCGTATCTCCACCACCACACCATGATATTTACTCCATCGAAGACTTGGCTGAGTTGATTTATGACTTGAAATGCGTTAATAAAGACGCTCGTATTTCCGTTAAGTTAACATCTGAAGCTGGTGTTGGTACTATCGCTGCTGGTGTGGCAAAAGCAAAAGCAGATAATATCTTAATTTCTGGTTACGATGGTGGTACAGGTGCGGCAGGCCGTACATCTGTAAAACACGCTGGTGTGCCTTGGGAATTAGGCTTGTCTGAAACTCATCAAACATTGATGCTCAATAGATTACGTGACCGCGTTAAATTGGAAGTAGATTCCAAGTTGATGACTGGTTTCGACGTAGCCGTTGCTGCGATGCTTGGCGCTGAGTTATTCGGTTTCGGTACGTTGCCACTCGTTGCTGTAGGTTGTAAAATGGCTCGTGTATGTAACCTCAACACATGTCCTTACGGCGTTGCTACACAAGATGAAAAATTGCGTGCTCGTTTCTCAGGTAAACCTGAGTACGTAGAAAATTTGATGATCTTCATCGCTCGTGAATTGCGTGAAATCATGGCTCGTCTAGGCATTCGCTCCGTAGCTGAACTCGTTGGCCGTATCGATCTTGTTCGTCAAAAATCTCAAGACGATAACTTCAAATTATCTCGCGTTGACCTTAAACGCGTATTGTTCCACCCATACATCGACGCATCTGTAGGTCATATGCATATGGTTGACCAAGATCACGAATTGGAACGCACATTGGATATGTCCAAGCTCTTACGTATGTGCCGTCCTGCTATTGAGGACCAAAAACCTATTCGCGCTAAATTGGCTATTACAAACATTAACCGCGTTGTAGGTACCTTGGTTGGTTCTGAGGTGACTCGTCGTTATGGTGAAAGCGGCTTGCCAGACAATACAATTAAGTTAAACTTTGAAGGCTCTGCGGGCCAATCCTTCGGTGCTTTCATTCCTAAAGGCATGACATTAGAACTCGAAGGCGATGCGAACGATTACCTTGGTAAAGGCTTATCTGGTGGTACTATCACTGTATATCCACCTAAGAAATCTATTTTCGAAGCGGACGAAAATATCCTTATCGGTAACGTTGCCTTCTATGGTGCTACATCTGGTACATCCTACATCAACGGTGTAGCTGGTGAACGTTTCGCTGTTCGTAACAGTGGTATCACTGCTGTTGTTGAAGGCGTAGGCGACCATGGTTGTGAATACATGACTGGTGGCGAAGTTCTGGTACTTGGTAAAATCGGTCGTAACTTCGCAGCAGGTATGTCCGGTGGCTATGCATACATCCTCGATTGCGATGAACGCTATGTAAATACAGGCCTCGTAGAATTACGCCCTGCTAATAATGATGACCTTAAACGCATTAAAGAATTAGTAGAACAACACGTATTGCACACTAACTCCGCTAAAGGCCGTCACATCCTTGAAAACTGGAATAACTTTGTAAACAGATTTACAAAAGTTGTACCTGTAGCATATGAAGAAATGCACGCTGCTATTGAACGTTATAAAGAACAAGGCTTGTCCTTGGAAGAAGCACAATTAGCTGCATTCAAAGAAAAATATGCAAAATAATATTTAATCTAAACTGAATATTCTTTAGATAAGATATGTGAAATACCTCTATAGCTTTGACTATAGAGGTATTTTCATGTATAATATTTGTATTGCAATATTGGATCATGGCAGTTCTCGGGCCCGTGCAATGGGGGCCTGTGAATCGTGTCAGGACTGAGAGGTAGCAGCACTAAGCGGTAACCTTCATGTGCCACGGGGAACCCGGGGGCTGTCGTGATCGAATATTGTAAGGCGGCCTGAGGGGCCGCTTTTTTTATGTCTAATTTAGGATGTATGATTCTTTATTCTGGACTGTACGATATTTTATTGTGAACCATATGATGGAATTTTGACTAGTAAATATCTACATTGTTTATAAATAAATATATTACTTTGGAATCGGGGAGTGAACTTTATTAAGGAAGTCAGATTTCCGTGAATATGGTATAATAAAGTATTGTAATTTTCGGAAAAAGGGGGTGTTCCAATGGCATATATTGCGTTATATCGTAAGTACCGTCCGCAG
>CADFKY010000097.1 GCA_902834965.1 Veillonellaceae bacterium | reverse complement strand
ATTTAAAATTTAAAGGCGAAAAAAGCTATTGTAATATTGGCGATGAAACGGTTATCCGTGAATTCGTAACTATTAGCCGCGCTACTGGAGAAGGTGAAGAAACACGTGTAGGTAATAACTGCTTGCTTCAAGCATGTACACATGTGGCTCATAACTGTATCGTTGGCAATAATGTAATTATGAGTAACTGTGCAGGCCTTGCTGGTCACGCTATCGTTGAAGATCGCGTTGTTATTGGCGGCCTTGCAGGTATCCATCAGTTTGTTAAAATTGGTCGTAATGCAATGGTTGGCGGTATGGCAAAGGTGGTTCAAGATATTCCACCATATGTCATTGCTGATGGTCAACCAGCACGTGTTATTGGCCTTAACTCTGTTGGATTGTCTCGTGCGGGCATTTCAGAAGAGGTGCGCCGAGATTTAAAACAAGCATTCCGTATTATTTATCGTTCTGGCTTTAGTTTATCTAAAGCTATTGAAGAAATGGAAATGCAATTAGATTCTTCTGTAGAAATTGAAAATTTATTGCGATTCTTACGCAATGCCGATCGTGGTATTATGCGTACTCGTCGCGACTAATTAAAAAGACCTCGTATAATGTACGAGGTCTTTTTTTAATCAATAAATACTTTATGTAATCAATGAATAATAGGCTCTTATTATAATGTAAAATTTATATAAGTAGCTCATAAATATAAAATATTTTGATAAAAATATTGGAATATTTTTTACTGTTACTAGATGTAAAAAAGAGTGTGGAAAAATTCTGCTAAAATGTTGAAGAAATAGGCATAAAACATGGTGTTTTAATGGTAAAAAATGCCTATTTATAGTACAATATATCGTATATGATTATGTCTTTTTTGAGGCATTAAGTATTGTAAATTTGTAATCACTCATTGATATATAGGCCGTAGGTCATCTAGGAGGTATAGTCTTGGCAAAGGTAGGATTGATTGCAGGCATTGGTGTTTTGCCTGTAGAATTCATGCGCGCTGCTCATGTATTAGGTCATGAGGTAGTGGTTATCGGTGTAGTTCCAGATGTAGACCCGGCTTTAAAGGCTGAGGCCGATGCTTTCTATGATATTGGTGTTGCCAAATTAGGTAAGATTTTTAAAACCTTGAAAAAAGAAGGCGTTGAAGAATTAACTATGTTAGGTAAAGTGACTAAGGAAATTCTCTTCAAAGGTCTTACATTCCCTGATTTAAAAACCTTAGGTGTTCTTAAACGCCTTAAAAATCGTAAAGATGACACTATCATGCTCGCTATCGTAGATGAAATCGAACGAGAAGGGTTTAAAGTGTTAGATCAAACTGTATACCTTAAACCATTTATGCCAAAGGTGGGGGTGCTTTCAAAAACACAGCCTACTGATGAACAATGGGCAGATATTTGCTTTGGCTTTGAACTAGCTAAGCAAATGGGTGGACTTGATATTGGTCAAACAGTAGTTGTAAAACATAAAGCGGCTATGGCTATTGAAGCTATTGAGGGCACTGATAAGTGCATTTTGCGCGGTGGTGAATTAGGTCGTGGCGATGCGGTTGTGGTTAAAACGGAAAAGCCAAATCAAGATGTTCGTTTTGATGTTCCTGCTGTAGGGATAAAAACATTAATGTCCATGATTGATAGTGGGTGTAAAGTCCTTGCTGTAGAGGCTGAAAAGACTATTTTTGTTCAACAACAAGATGTACTAGATTTGGCAAACCGTCATGGTATTGTTATCTGTGCTGTTGACCAAGAGTTTGTAGATTCCAGAAAGGATGCATAATGAAAGTCATGTTTTCTGCCGGTGAAGCATCCGGTGATACTCATGCAGCCAGTGTTGCTAATGCACTGAAAGAAATAGATCCTTCGGTTGACATGTTTGGTATGGGCGGTACCTTGATGGAACGCGCTGGTGTTCGCATCGTATATGATATTAAAAATTTAGGCGTTATTGGGATTGTAGAGATTGTAAAATCACTACCGAAATTCTTTAAACTTCGCACCTACTTAAAACGTGTCATGATGAAGGAAAAACCAGATATTCTAGTTTGTGTAGATTACCCTGGTTTTAATATGAAACTTGCAGCTGTAGCTCATGAATTGGGAATTCCCGTTCTCTATTACATTGCTCCTACGATTTGGGCATGGCATAGTAGCCGTGGCAATACAATTCGTAAGTATGTCACTAAGGTGGCATCCATATTCCCCTTTGAAGCAGAAGCGTATCGCAAATATAAATGCGATGTAGACTTTGTAGGCCATCCACTATTGGATATCGTACATCCTACGATGAGCAAAGAAGCGGCTGAGGAATACTTTGGAGCTCGTAAAGATGCTAAAAAAGTATTGCTCATGCCAGGTAGCCGTAAGCAAGAGGTACTATCCTTGCTAGATACGATGTTAAAAAGTGGCGAGCAATTGATGGCGAACCATGAGGATATTCAATTCTTCTTGCCTCGCGCACATACCATCGACCGTAGTGAATTAGAAACTTTCATCGATGCTCACAAAGTGCCGGTGACGATTACAGAAGATCATACCTATGATTTGATGCAGATTTGTGATGTATGTCTAGCCGCATCAGGTACAGCTACATTAGAAACAGCTATGATGGAGTTACCAACTATTTTATTGTATCGAGTATCTCCAATTACATATGGCATTGGGAAGATGGTCGTTAATGTGACCCATGTAGGTTTGCCTAATATTGTAGCTGGCAAAGAAGTAATCCCTGAGTTATTACAAGATGCAGTGACACCTGAGGCTATTGTATCTCTTGTGGAACCTCTTCTAAATGATGTGGAACGCAATGAAGCGATGCGTAGCGAATTGCGTGAAGTACATCATAAATTAGGTGAACCAGGTGCTGTAAAGCGTGTAGCAGAGCTGGTATATAACCTCGGTAAGGAGAAATGTAATGAATAGTTATTCTAGGCTCTTATATTTTGTAAAGCCTTATTATAAGCGCATGATTTTTGCAGTGTTCTGCATGATCGTCGCAGCTGCGGCATACTTGGTAGTGCCTTGGCTTATTAAAAATGTAGTAGACCAAGTATTAGATGATAAGAATATGTTTATGTTGAACCTCATAGTAGGGTCTATCATTCTTATATTCTTAATTCGTGGCTTTGCTACATATGGTCAAACCTATAATATGTCTTACATTGGACAACGTGTCATCATCGATGTACGGGAGGCCATCTTTAATCATCTACAAAAATTAAGCTTATCTTATTTTGATCGTCGTAAGACTGGCGTTATCATGAGTAATCTTACCAATGACGTTGCTGCACTTCAGACTGCTGTAGTTGATAATTTGATTTCTTTTATTACGGAATCTGTAACACTTATCGGTTCTCTCGTGTCTATGCTACTTATTGACTGGAAATTGACACTTGTTACCTTTATTACAGTTCCAGTAGTGCTAGTAATTATCAATGTATTTGGTAAAAAGCTTCGTGTAGCAGGTCATGATGTACAAGGCCGTGTGGCTGATATTACAGCACTTTTACAAGAGGTAATCAGCGCTATTCGAGTAGTAAAATCATTCGCTCGTGAAGATTTTGAACGGAAGCGTTTTGAAGATGAAAATGATCGCAACTTTAAAGCTGTTATTAAAGCGACTAAGTTGACTAGCTTGTTAAGTCCAATGGTTGAGTTTTCTGCAGCCATTGCGGTGGCAGTCATCCTTTGGTATGGTGGCTATTCTGTAGTAACAGGGACTATTACAGCAGGTTCTTTGATTGCGTTCCTAATTTATGCAATCAACTTGTCTAACCCAGTTAAACGCTTGAGCCAAGTGTATGGCAATATTCAAAAAGCATTGGCTGCAGCTGATCGTGTATTTGAAATTTTAGATACTAAAACTGACGTTGTGGAAAAACCTGATGCTATTACGTTGCCATCTATCAAAGGCAATGTAGAATTTAAAGATGTTTCATTCTCTTACGATGGTGAAAAAACAGCGCTCGAAAACTTTACTTTGTCTGTTAAGGCTGGTGAAAGCGTAGCTCTTGTTGGTCCATCTGGTGCTGGTAAAACGACTCTGGCGAATTTGTTACCTCGCTTCTACGATGTAACCGGTGGCGCTATCACGATTGATGGTTATGACGTAAAAGATGTTACATTTAAATCGTTACGTGAACAAATCGGGCTTGTACCACAAGAAACTGTGTTGTTTAATGCCACAATTAAAGAGAATATCTTGTATGGTCGATTAGATGCTACTGATGAAGA
>CADFKY010000096.1 GCA_902834965.1 Veillonellaceae bacterium | reverse complement strand
GTTTTCTTTAAAATAAATTAGCTTATTTCAACTAAGGAGTGAGATCTAATGAAGGATTTTAAAGCATTAGCCACAGAGCGGTATTCAGTGCGAAAATTTGATACGAAACCTGTAGAGCAGGAGAAGGTAGATATCATATTAGAGACAGCAAGATTGGCTCCTACAGCTCATAATTATCAGCCACAACGACTACTTGTATTAAATACAGCAGATAGTCTTAATAAACTAAAAGACTGCACAAATGGCCATTTTAATGCACCGTTAGCGATTATTGTTTGTTACGATAATCAAGTGAGCTGGAAACGGGAATACGATGATGCGGATTTAGGCGTTGTAGATGCCAGTATTGTAGGTTTCCATATTATGTTCCAAGTAGCAGATATGGGGCTAGGTACAACCTGGATCGCTCATTTTGATCCAGCTAAAGTACGAACAGCCTATGCTTTGCCTGATAACATCATACCTGTAGCGATATTCCCGATCGGTTATCCTCATCCTGATTGCGTACCTGCCCCAGGCCATACAAAACGCTTTGATATAAGTGACTTTACAATCTATAATTCCTTTTAATCTCTACAAAATGTAAGCTCCACAAAATTATATGCTCCATAAAATAGTAACTATATAAAACGGGCAGCTTACTAAAAAAGGCGGTTAATCAATTACGATTAACCGCCTTTTCTTATAGGGTTTATGTACTAAACTAGTTTTTATTCTGGTTTATGAATAAGGTTTACAACGAATTCGCTGTCTTCAACAAGTGTAGCTTGGATGTAGTTGTCGCCGTTGAATTCTAATACTTGGCCTGGAACAAGTACGTGTTCTTCAGTTTCGTTAAGGAATACTTGTACTTTACCTTTAACTACTGTAAAGATTACGTTAGCTTCTGGATGGTTGTGTTTTTCAACCTTTTCACCAGCTTTGCCGCCTTTTTTAACGATTACATAGTTAGGACCTTGGAATAATAAACCTAATTCTTGATTAACTGTGCCTGCCATAATAGACCTCCTAATTCTAGCTTTTATATTGAAAGCTTACGTTCATACGTAATACGATATGTTAATACATAATATGATGTATTTATCTTATGGTTACATTATAAATGATATTATTTATCAATGCTGTGCTTATAGCTACAGTTTTGAAAAAATATATATTAAATATAGATTTAAAAAGGGCGTAAAAACGAACGCAAATATTTTCGTTCGTTTTTACGCCCTTTTTATGATATAGTATATAAAAAGGTGGGTGATAATATGCGTGAAACTAAATCCTTAGAATTTAAAGAATCAGTTACTAATACATTTTTAAAAACTGTAAGTGCTTATGCAAATTATGGAACAGGAATAATCCAGTTTGGAATAAAAGATAATGGGGAAGTTGTTGGGATAGATAATCCTAAAGAAGCATGTTTATCTATTGAAAATAAAATTAATGATAGTATTACACCGATTCCAAAATTTAATTTGGATATTGATGAAACTACTAATGTTATAACTTTGACAGTAGAGAAAGGTAAGGATACACCTTACTTTTATAATGGAAAATCATATAGACGTGGTGATAGTGCTTCAATACCAGTAGATACAATTGAATTGAAGCGATTAGTTATGGAGGGAGAGAATCTTTCATTTGATAGTTTAGTTTCTAAACGTCAAGATTTACAATTTACTGTATTAGAAGATGCTTGTAAATCTATTATGGGGATATCTGCATTAACTCGAGATTTACTAATTACCTTAGAATTATATCGGATGAATGAAGGATATACTATTGCTGGTGAGCTACTAGCAGATAAAAATTCATTTCCTGGTGTAGATATGGCTCGTTTTGGTGAATCTATAAGTGTTTTCTTGGAAAGAAATACGATTGAACATACATCATTATTAAACTATTATAATGAAGCATTAATCATGTATCGACGTTACTATCAATATAGTGAAATAAAAGGATCATCTAGAAATCAATATGAACGTATACCTGAGACGGCATTTAGAGAGGCTATTGCTAATGCATTGGTTCATCGTGCTTGGGATATACCAGCTCATACTAAAATTTCTATGTTTGCTGATTATATTGAAATTGTATCGCCTGGAGGGTTACCAAAAGGATTAGGAAAATCTCAATATTTAGAAGGTCAAATTTCTATCCTTAGAAATCCTATTATTGGGAATGTATTTTTTCGATTAGACATTATTGAGCGTTATGGTACTGGTATACAACGTATTCAAGAAGCTTATAGAAATAGTGTTATAAAACCACAATTTGATATTTCTGAAAACTCTATAAAAATCATTTTACCTGTCATTGAAGAAAATTTAGATAAATTAACAGCTGATGAAAAGAAAATATATGATGTTCTACAATTTAAGGCTTTGTCTTCTGGAAAAATAGTAGAGTATACTGGATTTGGAAAAACAAAGGTATTACAGATTGTTAATAAATTAGTGAAATCAGGTTTTTTAAGAAAACAAGGTTCAGGACGTGGTACTACATATATTATCAAGTAATTGTAGAATATAAATAATAAGAAAAAAGCGAACGTAAATTTTTACGTTCGCTTTTTGTTCGTTTTCGTTCGTTTATATTTCCTAAGCAGAGGAAATACTCTATATTTATTATTTATTTTTTCTTGATTGTATATAAACGTGTGCCGTTTTCTTCAGTCGTTACAAGTTCAAAGTTTGGATCTACCGCTTTTACAAAGGCTTCGAACCATGTTTGGTACGCTAATGCCATGAACTTAGGGTCAACGCCCGCTGTACGCCAGTAGCCTGCTTGTAATCTGTGATCCCCAACCCATGTGAATTCATCAGGGCTTTCAGAAACAACTTGGTCACCACCGTCACAAGGCATGCCGTTTACGTAGAAGTTTTGCAATGCATTGTAAATAGCAGGTGCAGTGTGTTCCTCAAGATTGTCTTGCGCCACAACACCACATGCTTGACCTTGTACTGCAAATGCATCAAGAATAGCTGTTACTACATGTACGGCTTCATCGCCGGAGTTAGTATCGAGCAAATCTTTGATGAAAGCTGCTTCACGAACGGAAGCGATGTTGATTTGGTTGGACAACCAGCCATGGATATTGCCATGGTCGATGATGTTTTCTAGTGGAATGCTAGGGTTGATTGGCTCGCCGTATGTATCTACGGAAATAGAGTGTAATTCCTCTGCCAAATCATCAACAACCTTAGTTGTTTTTTCTAAAATCAAATTTTCACGCTCAACGAGCAATTGAATTTTACGATATAACCAGTAATGGATGTGACCTAAGAATGCGGACATATTAAGCTCCTTTTCGTGCAGTTTCTAATTTTTGAACTAAATCGTATACATTAACACCGTGAATTTCTGCAGCTTGCCACAATGGTTCAGCTGTAGAAGATGGGCAACCAAGGCAACCCATGCCGATGCTTTGTAATACAGGCACAACGTTTGGATATGTATCCACGATGTCGCGAATGATAGTGTCTGGTGTGATAGGAGCACCTGCTTCAAGGCGTGGTGCTTCTGGTTCAGGATCGTTACCATGACCAGGCAAGAACACAGCTGGTTCGTCAGATTTGCTTTCAGCTGGAGCACCTTCAAGGTCGCCCAATACAGCCGCTTTGAAAGCCTCTAAACCAATGCGGTCAATGAATTCGCCCATACGTTCAATTTGTGCGTTTTCTTTATAGTATGCAATGATACGATCTACTAATGCAAGAGCTTCTTTTTCAGTTGTTACCTCTGCGATGAGGTCGCCGATGCGTGGATGTGCACCGCCGCTACCACCAGCGTATACGTTCCAACCCTCTACAGTACCGATAATACCAACATCTTTCATGCGGCTTTCAGTACAAGAATTTAAACAACCGGACACGCCGATTTTCATTTTGCTTGGCATTTCTTGAGACAAATATTTGCGTTCAATTTGCATGCCAAGATGTACGCTATCTTGTTTAGCACGTTTACAGAATGTAGTACCTGGGCAGATTTTTACGCTGCGCACGCGGTTAGAAACAGTGTACGCTGGTTCCATGCCGAGCATTTCCCAAGCTTTATCTACGTCTTCTGCTTTCAAATTCGTAATCATAATGCGTTGGCTGCCAGTCAATTTAAGAACCGCGCCGAACTCATTCGCTACGTCGATATATTTTTGTAATTGTTCTGGTTGAATGAAACCTGCTGGAACGCGAGGTGTAATTGCATAACGGCGTTGGCCGTTTTTAATGCGTTGTAAATTTGCTGC
>CADFKY010000095.1 GCA_902834965.1 Veillonellaceae bacterium | reverse complement strand
CTTTATTTGAAATTGTTGAACTAGTAGCTCAAATTTCTATGGCTATGAAACGCTTGCCAAAACCTGTTATCATGAGCCTTCAAGGCGCTGCAGCAGGTGCGGCGTTCAACATGGCGTTAGCTGCAGACTTTGTTGTAGCAGCTAATAACGTACGCTTTATTCAAGCTTTCGTAAACGTAGGTCTTGCTCCAGATGCAGGCGGTTTATTCTTGTTGACTCGATCCATTGGCATGAACCGTGCTATGCATATCGTTATGACTGGCGAAGCCGTATCTGCTGAAAAAGGTAAAGAACTTGGCTTTGTATATAAAGTTTGTGAATTAGAAGATTTAGAAACGGCTACAAGACGTCTTGTAGAGAAGTTAGCTAAAGGTCCTGCACAATCTTACCGCGTTATGAAGGAAATGATGTGGAATAGTTTCTTAGCTGGCTGGGAAGAGTACAAGAAGTTTGAAGTAGAAAATCAATGCTCCTTAGGTCTTTCTGAAGACTTTAAGGAAGGTGTACGAGCTTTCACAGAACGTCGTCGTCCTAAATTTGGTCAAAAATAATAACTATTCTCTTGTAATTCTTTGAAATATAATGTATTTTATAAGCAGTTACTAATATAATTCGAACCGATGTGGCTCTATATATTGAGTTACATCGGTTTTTGCTTTCATAAAAAAGCAAAAGTGTATATAATAGTACTATTATAATAGTTTTAGGAGGTCATTATTACATGGCTCAAGATACAATTAAATGTTATGACGGTCCTAGTGATGTAGTCCAAGCATTGGCGGAGGATTTTATTGATTTTACCAATGATGAAATTAGCCGTACTGAAACGTGCATCGTTGGTATTACTGGGGGTACTGTTGTAAATGGTTTGTTAGAATTACTTAACTCTCCTGAATATATTGAGCGCCTTAATTGGGAACGTATCTTCTTCTTGTGGACTGACGAGCGTTTCTTGCCACAAACGCATGAGGATAATTACTTCAATCGCGTAAAACCTCATTTGCTATGCAAGGCAAAGGGGGCTGCTCATTTCTTGCCAATTAATACGGATTCTAAAACCGTACATGAAGCGGCTGAGGAATATGAAAAAGAGGTTCGCAATGTCCTCAAGGCGTGTAAGAAATCTGGTTTAGATTTAGCGTTGCTTGATCTAGGCGAGGATGGTCATACGGCGGGATTATTTGCAGGCTCTCACGCACTGCGTGTAGCTGATCAAGAGGTAGTGGCCGTTGAAGATGGCAAGGTATGGGAACGCATTTCTATGACATTTTCTTTCCTAGCAAAATCTGATGCTATCTGGTTTACTGTGACTGGTGAAAGCAAGCGAACTGCATTGACAAAGGTATTATACCAACGCGAAGATTACGAGGATTTAACGTGGGAAAAACGCATTGGCCGTACATTGCCTGGTGCGGTGCTTTCACAAGAAGCTGTGACCTGGTATGTGGACAAGGCAGCCTATAATGATGTACACTAAAAGATGTAAGTTTTAGTAAATATAAAGGAGATACATATGGGATCTATAGGAACACCTGAATTAATAGTTATATTAGTGATCGCTCTAGTTATCTTCGGACCTGGTAAATTACCTGAAGTAGGTAAAGCTATTGGTAAGGGCATCAATGAATTTAAAGATGCTATTTCCGGCCCTAAAAAAGCTGTTGATGAAACGAAAGAAGCCGTTAAAAAGGCGACTACTATCGACGTAACAGCAGGGGCTAAAAACGACGATAAACATAAAGAAGCTAATGATTAATAGGAGGTATCACTATGTGCAAAGATTGTGGTTGCGGTGAAGATAATGGCGTTGTAACAAAGGTATTTACTGTACCTGGTATGATGTGCAATAACTGTAAAGAAACTGTAGAGGGGGCGTCCCTTGGCTTACCTGGCGTTTTGAGCGCAGAGGTTGATTTGCCAGAAAAAACAGCGACTGTTTCTTTTGACCCAAATAAAGTGTCTGTAGAAGTCATTACAAAAGCTATTGAACGTACAGGCTTTGAAGTAGATGGCGTTGCAGATGGTGTACAAAAACATAGTCATGGTTTACTAGGAACATTGAAACGTTTCTTTAAATAATCGAACCGATTGGGCTGTATTGAAACATTGTTTCGATGCAGCCTTTTTTCATAAAGAGGTAATAAAATGATACGCAAGTTTGATGCTAAAAATTTCAAGTGGGATGGCGTCGATACCTTGGTATACAAGCAAGATGGTAGCCCTTTTAAAGATATAACACGGCAAGTTTTATACGATGGAGCCTATGATATTCCATGTCAATTTCGCTATTTTGAATGTTTACCAGGTGGATATTCTACACTAGAATATCATGAACATACACATATGGTTATGATATTCCGTGGTAAGGGACAAGTATTGTTAGGCGATGAAATCCATGATGTAGAAGCTGGTGATTTTATTGAAATTCCAGGTAAAACGATACATCAATTCCGGGCTAATAAAGGAGATTATATCGGGTTCCTTTGCTTGGTTAACCAAGATCGGGACAAGGTAAAATTATTAACCCCTGAAGAGATGGATACATTGCGCTCTAATCCAAAGATTAAAGAATTTTTGGAAAGTTGCTAATTTATATGGCGGTTATGTGTAATGACCGCCATATAGTTTTATAATCAACAGTAACTGTTGATATGTGTAGTTTGATAGGGAGGTTCTATGAATACCTTTACACGCGCCGCACTGACGGTACTGGTAGGACTTGTGATTTGGTTCTTGCCTCACACAGAGGCGATTAAGCCTGAAGGCTGGCATTTATTAGCTATCTTCACGGCTACAATTGTAGGTTTTATTTTACGACCTTGGCCAACAGGTATTATGGCACTCTTTGGTATTGTTGCGGCAGTAGCAACAAATTCTATTACCATGGTACAAGCATTAGGTGGTTACGCTGAAGCCAATGTATGGCTTATCGTAGCAGCTGTATTCTTTTCTAGAGGCATTATTAATTCTGGCCTTGGTAAGCGTATCGCGTATACTTTGATTCGCTCCTTTGGTACTAGTTCCTTAAAGTTAGCTTATGCATTGGCTTGTACGGATCTTATTATTTCTCCTGCCACGCCATCTAATACGGCTCGTGGGGGCGGTATTATTTTCCCCATTGTTCAAAACATTTCGTTAGCCTTTGATTCTGAGCCAAATGGTAGTACGGCACGTTGTATTGGGGCGTACTTGATGACCACGGCTCATACGATAAACACCATTACTGTAACAATCTTCTTAACTGCTTGTAGTGGTAACTTATTGATTACATCCTTAGGTGCAAAATTATTTGGCTATGATATTTCATGGTGGGAATGGTTCCAAGCAGGTGTAATCCCTGGTGTACTTTGTATGATCTTGATGCCTTGGTTTATTTATAAGATCTATCCACCTGAAATCAAGGAGACACCTGAAGCAGCGGTAATGGCCCAAAAAGAACTAGATATACTAGGTCCTATTACAAAGGCTGAAATTTCAGTGGCTATTATTTTTGTACTTTGTATTTTGCTGTGGTCCACAGCGATTTGGACGAAGTTACATCCTACTGTAGTTGCTATGATGGGCGTACTTGCTTGTGTAGTTACAGGATCCCTTACTTGGGAAGATATTCTAGGTGAACGCACAGGTTGGGATATTCTAATCTGGATGGGTACCCTCGTTGGTATGGCTGGTTTACTTGGCAAGCTCGGTGTTGTTGCAGTATTTGCTGATTTTGTAAGTCAACATCTTGTAGGTATTGATTGGTTCTGGGCATCCTTCATTATCTCTGCAACCTTTGTATACTCTCAATATTTCTTTGCTAGTGGTACAGCTCGTATTACAGCGTTATTCTCCGCCTTTGCAGCTATCTTGGTAGCAATGGGCGCACCAATTCCGTTTACCATCTTGCTCTTTGGTTTGATGAACAGCCCTGGCTGTACATTAACACATTATAGTTCTGGTGTAACGCCAATCTTCTTTGGTGCTGGTTATGTACCACAAGGAACATGGTGGCGTGTAGGCCTTGCTATTTCTGTGGTTAGCTTCTTAATTCACTTCTGGGGCGGTACCCTTGGCATGTGGCTATTCGGTATTCTATAATATTCAAAAATCTCTCACAGTAGTGGGGGATTTTTTATTTGCCCTACCTGTTTAGGCGTTTGTTATCGATTTATTTTCTATGTGTATTAGATAGGTAGTATATTATTTATTATTGCTATAGTTTTTATATATGGTAAACTTTAAAAATTTATATA
>CADFKY010000094.1 GCA_902834965.1 Veillonellaceae bacterium | reverse complement strand
AATGGCTCCTCGAGTAGGACTCGAACCTACGACCGATCGGTTAACAGCCGATTGCTCTACCAACTGAGCTATCGAGGAATGTATGGAGCGGGAAACGAGATTCGAACTCGCGACCCCCGCCTTGGCAAGGCGGTGCTCTACCGCTGAGCTATTCCCGCATACAGAACCGATAATTAATATAACATAATCATCAATCTGTCGTCAAGAACAATTTAAGTCTGTCCTGACTGCCCTATAATAATATCAATTTACACATATAGTGTCAATGGTTTTTCCATGAAATTCTCAGTTAATTTTGCATAATTGAGCATAAAACATATAAAAAGAGGGATTTAATAACCCCTCTTTTATTTAGATTACTCTTTATTCTTTTGTCTACCTTTACCGGCTCCGTCTTCAGCGGCTTTAACCTCAGCTTCTACGAAGGTTTTCATATCATTCAGCATATGCATGGATGCATCGATAATGGATAGTCCCATTGTAGAGCCTAATGCTTCATCAATTTGTAAGTTATAGTGCAAACATGGTTTTACACCTAAGAATCGACATTGCTCCTTATGGATTGGTTCCTCATATGCTGCAGATGGGAATATATAGTCCTTAACCAATGGTTCAATGGTAACTGCCGCTAATACAGCTGCACCGGTTACGGCATTATCAAACACTACCGCCATACGATGACTAGCAGCACCTAAAATAAATCCAGTTAAGAATGCAATATCTAAACCACCTGCTACATGAAGCAAATACAATACCGCATCACGACGCTCGCTTTCACTCAAAGCAGACCAATCATCAACGGCAATGTTGAAACGATCTACAAAGGAATGAATATGAGCAGCTCGTTGCTCAATGGTAGGTCCACATTCAGTATGAACGAGAATATCGTCATAGGCGCAACCTGTAATAGTTGCTGTCGTTACTAGAGAATCCAAGAAAGCTCGTTCACCAATATTACCAATAGCAACTACTTGCAAGCCAGCCTTATGTAATTTGTCAGCATAGGTAAAGCCAAGTTCAAGGGATTCTTCTAACTCATCACGAGAAATAACAGGTTCTACACCAAAGAAGTGGGAACCCTTACGGATAACCTTTTGGTCAATATTCGTCAAATCTGTTGTATCTTGTTCAAGGCCTATATTTACTACATGCACAGGTGCTTGTAACTTAGATGCCGCACCTTGTGTAGCCGTTCTACCATCATTGAAACGCTTAATAGCTGCGTAGCTTTCACGACCATGCTGGCTATTTTGTGGACCATCCACCAAGTGATCCGCCGCCACCACAAGTACACCATATCGCAAATGATTTGGTTGAGAATCTGCCAGAATACCTGCAAAACGCTCTGCAATTAGTTCTAATGTAGCAAGGCTATAAATAGGCTTTGTTAAATTGTCGATACGTAATCGACATGCTTCCATGGATGGCGCATGTAACGGTTCGATTGTAAATGTTCTCATGCCTTACCTCCTGTAACAGCCAAATACATATGAACGGCAAGGTCTAGCATGCCCATTTGAATGGAGCCACCAGATGCCTCACCGAGGCAAAGTCCTAAGTCAACATAGGCTTCAAGGCCTAGATTTTCTAAGGACGATTTAGCCGCTTTTTCAGCAGATAAATGAGATGCCATCACATAGTCCATCGCCTGTGGCACCAAGGTCTTAGCAACTAGTGCACAAGCAGATGTATTAAAGCCATCAATAATAACTAATGCATTATTCGCTGCAGCACCTAGAATAACACCTACGATACAGGAGAATTCAAATCCGCCCACGGAGGATAAAATTCCGATGGCATCGTCTTTCGGTATATTCTTATATTTTTCTAATACATCATGCACAATGCGTTGCTTTAATTTTAGACGTTCATCAGAAATGTTAGTACCCCTGCCTGTCGCTTCCTCTGCAGTGAGTCCAGCAAACTTAGCAGTCATAAGCGCACTCGCTGTAGTATTGGAAATACCCATTTCCCCTACTAAGAAGATATTAAAGCCTTCGTCGATTTTTTCTTTTACAAGACGAATACCTGTTTCAATACCTTCAATAGCTTGCTCACGAGTCATGGCAGGTTCTTCCACAAAGTTCTTTGTACCCATACCAAGTTTATGAATACGTAATCCTGGTACCCAGCTCATATCTGCATCAATGCCCATGTCGATGACTTCCATTTGAGCACCGCAGTAATTAGCTAAGGAATTAGCGCCAGCCCCTTTAGGAATTAGGTAATTTTGTGTCATCCCTACGGTTGTTTCCTTTGGATACGCACTGACACCCATATCGGCCACGCCATGATCTGCAGAAGCAATAATCATACAAGGCTTTGGTACCGTTAACTGCTCTTGATTCGTAGCCGCCCCATATTGAGCCACTACATTTACAAGTCGTCCATATTGCTCTACAGGTGAACTTGCATTCCAACTATCAATTATATGTTGTTCAATTTCATGACTGCGCCCAGTAATAGCGTCACAAGTTTCTTGTAACAAACTCATAATATCTCCCTTAACTAAATCATATGTTAAATGTATATTCTTCTAGAACTCTAGTATACACATTATACTGCATAAATCATGTTGCTTTAGCTACATAAATATGCATAAGTATTAAATGAATGTTAACTAATCATTGTTAGTATCCATGATTACTAACCAATATGTAGCCTTAACTAACCGATATATCCTTAATTAACCAATATATGGCCCTAGCTAATCGTTAATTATCATTAGCTATTTTTAATTTGTCCTGTTAAATATGGCAATTTACCACGGATTTCTCTGCCCCGTTCAAGATAGGATTCTAAGGCTTGACCTTCGTCTTCTTGTGAAAGTATCTCTTTTACACGTTGAATTTCGGATTCGATCTGTGAAAGGCCTTCAATTACATTGTGTCTATTACCGTAGATGATTTCACGCCACATAGATGGTAAACCACCGGCAACACGTGTGCAATCACGGAAGCCACCGGCCGATAATTTCATGCGCAACTCGCCTAACTCATCGCCACCGGAAACTTGCGTTAAAATGGATGCCAACAAATGTGGCATATGGCTAACCATAGCTAAATATGCATCGTGAGCATAGATATCTACAAATTCAATACGGGATCCTACAGCACGACCCATTTCAGCTAACTCTTGAGCAACCTCTTCACTATATACATCAGAGGCCTTATCCTCAAGGACAATCCAGCCCATCCCTTTAAATAGGTTTTTATGAGATACTTCATAACCGCCCTTTTCAGAGCCGGCCATAGGATGAACAGACACAAAAATAGTACCTTTAGGAATGGAACTGTATACAGCTCGTACAAAATTTTCCTTTGCACTAGACACATCTGTCACCACTTGTCCTGGTCTAAAAAGGTGTGCCGTTTCTGTAAATAATCTTGCATTTGTATCTGGAGGTAGTGAAAATACGACAATATCCGAATTCTCAATCAATGGTTCTACCTCAGTCCAGGCAGCTTTTACCACACCATCTTGAATGGCTGCATCACAAACCTCTTGGCGACGCGCATAGCCCACTACTTCATAATCGGTATAGGCCTTTAAAGCCTTCGCCAACGAACCACCTAATAGACCTAAGCCAATAATGCCTACTGTCTTACTCATATAAACCTACTTTCACAAATAATTAGCCTTACACTCTCCAATGTAAGGCTAACTATATCTACAAACTACTAAATGTATATTGAAATCGTGTAAATATAAGACTATGCCTCTATGAGGCGTCTATTTTTCCACTTCCCACTATACCAGCGATATACAAATAATAAACCTCGTAAAATTTCATCTACCGCCATGGCAATCCAAATGCCTACGAGCCCCCATTCCCAGTAAATTCCAAATAGATAGGACAATGGTACAGCACATAACCACATGCCAAAAATGCCTACGAGCATCGGTGTTCTAATATCCCCTGCTGCTTGTAAGCAGCCAACCATAACAATATTAACGGCACGACCTAACTCAAGAAAAATCTCAATCAGTAATACATTATGTGATAACGATAGGATTTCTGGATCCGTAGTAAATATGGATAGTACAATATCACTGGTAATATAAAAGAACGTAGCCAGTCCTACACTAATGGCAATGGCTAACAACATAGAATGCCATACGCGATTTGTCACCTCAGCTTGTCGTTTAGCCCCCATCAGGTAACCCACAATAACTTGAGATGCATTTGCTAATGCTATGGTATATACATAGCAAAGCATGGCAATAACTGATACATACACCTTTGTA
>CADFKY010000093.1 GCA_902834965.1 Veillonellaceae bacterium | reverse complement strand
ATTTTAGGCTTTAAATCATCTGTACACTATTTAAGTATTATATTAGATTATCTAGTAGCTTATGGTGTTATTGGCGTTTGCGGTTATTTCAAAGATTCTATTTCTGGCCTTATCACAGGTTCTATTGTAGGTATCGCATTGCGTTGGGCCGCATCTGTTGTGAGCGGTGCCGTTGTGTTTGCTAGCTATGCCCCACAAGGGCAAAATCCATGGATCTACTCCATGATTTATAATGCGTCCTATATGGTGCCTGATGGCATTTTAAATATTGTTGTTTTACTATTCATATACCAAGGTGTTAAACGAGGGTTAGGACGTCGTGAATAAATTAGGATTAATCATTTTAGCGGGGGGCTTGAGTTCTCGAATGGGGCAACCTAAGGCGTTATTGTCCTGGATTAATGGTGAAAGCCTCATATCTCATGCACTTCGTAAAGGATTAGATGCAGATGTAGCCGATATTCTTATCTCTATCGGTGATGATGAACAGTTAGGGCATGCCATTCAGACACATATTATTGATACATTATCGAACAATGAAAAAGAAAAAGTTTCTATTGTTCGGGATTCTATTGAGCGTTGTGGTCCGCTAGGAGGCCTTTATAGTGCACTAGCCGTTGGAACTAGTCCTGCTTATGCAGTGATGGCTGTAGATATGCCATTTATGTCTATGGACCTATATTATGAGTGGTTATATCAAGTGAACCATAATAATTGGACTGCCATTGTTCCTACGGGGGCTACTGGCAGGCCAGAACCAATGGCAGGGATTTATAGACCACACATTGTATCATTACTCCCAACGATTTTAGCAGGTGAAGATGTGTCCTTGCATCATGCTCTTGATACAATTGGTCATGTTGAAAGTATCGATGCCAGTGATTATAGCTGGGAGTTAAGTAATGTAAATCATTTTGATGATTACCAATGGGCTCGTGCTTTAGCAGAAAATGAGTTTCGTCGAGTTCCACTTATCAGTGTAGTAGCATCAAAACGTAAAACTGGTAAGACTACAGTTGTAACTCGCCTTGTATCTGAATTACAACAAGCGGGATTTTCTGTTGGCGTTGTAAAGAGCGACAAACATGGCTTTCAAATGGATCATGAAGGGACTGATACAGACCTTTCTTATAAAGCTGGAGCCGATGCAGTAGCTATTGCAGGGCCTAATGAAACAGCGATTCGAATTCGCACAAAGGAACAGTCAAATCTGTATGAAATATCACAGTTTATGCCTGTCGATATAGTTATACTAGAAACAAGGTCCCAAGGTATTGCCCCTATTATAGAGGTTACCCAAGAGGGACATACGGAAGAGCTGATCTCGGATGCAACGGACCGAGTAGCTACAATTGAAATTAGCAAGTTAGACCAAGACATACCTCAATTGGTATGTCACATACAGGAAATGATGAGGAGTTTACATGGCCGTCGTTACTGTTGAGGAGGCCCTTCGATTATGGGATGAGGCCTTACAAACACAAGTTCATAAAGTAGAAACGATTGATGTTAAGACTGCTAAAGGATATGTGTTAGCAGATGATATTATTGCCCCTACAGATGTACCAGCCTTCCCTAAATCTGCTATGGATGGGTATGCCATTACTTTCAAAGATGATTGTAATGAGTATATTGTTGACGGTATTATAGGTGCTGGTGTTGTATGGGAACATCCTGTTGAATCTGGACATGCAGTACGTATTATGACTGGTGCGCCCGTACCAGATACATGTGATACCGTTATTATGCAAGAACAGGTGGTTGGTTCCGGAGAACCAGGCACAACAATTACTATTCAAGGTAAATACAAATGTGGCGATCATATCATCCCTCAAGGTGAGGAATGTAGTGCTGGCACTATTGTGATTCCTCGTGGAACAGAGGTAACCTCTACGGTACAAACTGTTTTGACTGGTCTGGGGTTGACTGAGATTGCTGTCAATGCAATGCCTCGCGTGTTAGTCCTTACCTCTGGCCATGAGGTGATTGAACCTGGTGAAAGCTTAACAGCTGGTAAAATTTATAACTCTAATAGAGCTATGATTTGTGGACTCTTGGAGGATTTAGACTTTCATAAAATTACGCACTATCATGTCAGTGATGCTCCAGAGGAATTAGAGTCTGAAATCAATCATGTGTTACAGCTCAGTGAAGATGCCGATATTATCATTAGCTCTGGCGGTGTATCAGTAGGGCTGTTTGATACAATGCCTCTTATTTATGAAAAACTAGGAGCTAAATCCATTTATGAGCGCATTCAAATGCGTCCAGGTGCTGCATCCTATGGTGCAGTGACGCCGAAAGGTCAAATCATTTTTGGACTATCTGGTAATCCAGGGGCTGCATTCAATGGTTGGCATTTAATCGTAGCACCAACTTTGAATCGCTATAAAGGCTTGGCAAACTGGACTACACCGGTAGTAGCGTGTGTAATGGATTCGGAAATCTTTAAGCGTAATGCCTTTGATCGATACGTACAAGGTAAAGTCATCTTCGGTGGAGGTGTTCCACGCTTTGTAGCTAATCGTCACTTTAATAGTAGCAGTATGCTAGGTCTATATACGGTGAATGCATTGGCATGTATTCCTCGTGGTATACATGAGGTGTGCCCTGGTGATACCTTTAATGTGTATTTGTTAGGCCTATTACCGGCCATTTAAAATATATAAGATTAACAGCTTTAGATAATCAATATCTTAATAATTAAGCATATTTAATATCTGTCATATTTACCGATATTGATACATAACAAGACGAGGTCTCTGTAGAGGTCTCGTCTGTTTGTTTATATAAAATACATTCAATTCTGTTGCTGCAGTTACTGAAATTTAATCTCAGTCAAATTATAATAAAGTCAACGAAAGGATAATCCTTTTAATTACATCAATTGAGGTTTGACAAAATTTATTTTAATCTACTTTTTAATTATCTTTGCCATTATATAGTTATATAAGGAGTGATTTTTATGAGTAAGACTTTCACAAAAAATATCCCTGTTAACGAAATTTTACATCTAGGAGAGCGTTTAGAGTATAAAGAAGGGCAAGTGATTAGTATTACGATAGCCCAAAATGAACGCCTCAGTATTACCTTATTTGCGTTGCCAAAGAGAGAAGAAATCTCTACACATGTAACTGTAGGTGACGCGATTGTGCAAATCCTCGATGGGGAGGCGCACATCGTCGTTGGCGATGTTGAACATAATGTGAAAGCTGGAGAAACATTGATTATGCCATCTGAAGTGCCACATAGCCTTGATGCTCGAGAAAACTTTAAGATGCTGTTGACCGTAGTTAAATAAATATATCATAATGAATGCATCCCTTGGATTCCTAGGGGGATGCATTTTTTGCTTTGAGAGAGGGCGAATGTATGAACATCGTTGAACAATATAATTTAACTTTACAGATAGAGGTTGTAAAAGAACAAAGTGCAGAGACATTAGCTCGTCTATGCAAGTTAGTTGATGAAAGTGGGACTAATCATTGTATAGAGTTTTTAAAAGCTTTTTCTCATCTTGTTAATACAGAACTATATTTGGTTACATCTATTGATGAATTAGAATCTTTAAAAAACCGTATGACAGAGCTTGAAATCCAAATTAAAGATTCAATGATTCAAGCTTCTCATGTTGTTAGTGATATTAAAGAAATTAGTGATTTACAAGGTATTGAGTCCTATAGCTCTGAAGATTTCGACAAGGCTTTAGGACTCACTATTGATTTGTTAACGTTTAATAAAAATATATCTAATATGCCTCACGCTGTTATTTTAGGTGGCCAAAGTGGGGCAGGGAAAACAACTATTCATCGTGTCAAAATGATGGAGTCAAAAGGCGACTATATTGTTATAGATGGCGACACTTATCGTGCGCAGCACCCACATTTTAGAGCGCTTCAAGAAAAATATGGTGTTGATAGTGTAGAGTACACAAAAATGTTTGCTGGTAAGATGGTAGAGGCTGTGATTGATAAATTAAGCGCCTTGAAATACAATTTAATTATTGAAGGGACATTGCGCTCGGCAACTGTGCCAATTAAAACAGCTACATTATTAAAATCTAAAGGATATACAGTCGACTTTTGTTTGATTGCTACTAAACCGGAATTATCTTATTTGACAACACAATTACGATATTTAGAAATGCTAGTAGTGGATCCTTTACAAGCCAGAGCTACACCTAAAGAGCATCACGATGGAATTGTGAAATCTTTGGTATCTAATATTAATGAATTAGAACAAAGTGGATTATTT
>CADFKY010000092.1 GCA_902834965.1 Veillonellaceae bacterium | reverse complement strand
AGACGTAAATGACCTGCTAAACGCTCTTCATCACGTTGCTTTTCCGTATACTGAGCTTCCCACAATTTAAGCTGTTCTTGCTCTTTAGTGGAGGATGATTGCAATGTATGACGACGAGCTTCTAATTTGGACAACTCCGTTTGAAGCTCAATCTCTTCATCCTTAAAAGCAATATTATCGTTTTCAAAACGCGTTAAGAGACGATCTGATGTCTTGTAATTATGATAACCCAATGCCCCATCATAGTCGCGCTTTGTACGACTTAAGGTCATATATTTTTTAGTCTTTTCAGCCTTTTCAGACAAAGGTCCAAGTTGTTCTTCAATAGTTGCCATAACGTCGCGTACACGTTCCATGTTGCGGTCTGTGCTTGCAATACGACGCAATGCATCTTCTTTATTGATTTTAAAGCGAGAAATACCTGCTACATCTTCAAAGATCAATCGGCGTTCTTCAGGCTTAGAGTTCAAGATAGCATCAATTCGGTTCTGACCGATAATGGCCATCGAGTCTTTACCAAGACCTGTGTCAGCTAGTAAAAGATGGATATCCTTTAAGCGACAAGAGCGCTTATTGATAAGGAATTCACTTTCACCAGTACGATAAATACGACGTGTAATAGCTACCTCGGCCATATCTACATCTAATTGTTGGTCACTATTGTCGAATACAAGAGTAACCTCCGCAGCACTCATAGGCTTACGCTTTTCCGTACCAGAGAAGATGATATCCTCTGCTTTTTGACCACGCAAATTACGGACATTGGATTCCCCTAAAACCCATTTCATAGCATCCGTAATATTACTTTTACCACTTCCGTTAGGTCCAATAACGGCAGTCATTCCTGGCGAGAATTTTACAACCGTTTTATCAGCAAACGATTTAAAGCCCTTTAATTCTAACCGAAGTAATTGCATGACTGCCTCCTTTCTACTAACAACCCCGAATAATCATATCTTTTATTATAACACATATTGTAGGCCATCAATACAGCAACGAACAGTATTTCTCGTACTATCTTCACACCAATCTATGTTAAATTGAGGATATGTTTCTTGGAAATATAAAATATTGCGATTTTTAAGGCCTCGTACCTTTGATGTCAGGTTTCTAGGATAAGAAATCAGTATCTTATGTTTCGCCAACTTATTCGTATTATTCGCATGAGTTCTATATTCAAACTTATGACTATAATGATTACTTAATGGTGATAAATTATAAGTATACTGGTCTCCTAAAGAGCTCTCAGAAAAGTGTTCATCAAAACACATCTCAATGCGCTGTTTATACTGTTCATTTACTACAAGCTCACCCATGGCTGGCTCATAAGGACCGGCCAATAAGCTATCACCTGAATCGAGTTCATCCGTACTTTGCAATCCAGTGCGTATAACTTCAATGTTATGTGATTCAAACCATTCCTTTAAAAATGCACAATATGTAATAGCTTGCTCAGTACTTAATGGCTTATATTCACCAGCTCTATATTGATCTGCTAACTCCGTATTCTCTATAACAAGAACAGGATAGATTCTTACAAAGTCAGGCTTTAGTTCAGATACTGCAACAGCCGTCTCAATAATAGTTTCCCAAGTCTCACCTTTTAATCCTGGTAAAAGTTGTACACCTACAGTCATTCCTCGTTTTTTTAATCGACTTACAGCCTCTACAACCTCTTGCGCTGTGTGACCACGCTTAGCATCAAATAGAATTTGATCATTCATGGACTGAACGCCAAGTTCTACTGTTTTTACACCATAGCCTTGTAATAATGAGATGGCCTCATCAGCTACAGCATCAGGCCGTGTAGAACAGCGTATACCATCAATTATGCCGCTCTTAAGCATCTCAGAAGCTGGAGCTAGTAATTGATGTTGTAACTCTGTATGGATAGCTGTAAATGATCCACCATAAAAGGCGACCTCCCAGAACTTGTCGTTCCGTTTACTACCTACATACTCTGTAATCGTATCTTTAATATAAGCCGGTGTTAGGTGACTAATACCAGATTGGCCTGTAATACGAGACTGATTACAAAATGTACATACATATGGACACCCTACATGAGGTATAAAAAATGGTATCATACCAAATGGTTTCATAGTCACCCTCCCTCCTTATAAATTTAGATTAGTTAAAAATCTTATATATTAATACATTAAATCCACGTATTTAATTATTGTGATATGTAATTAATATATTAAGATATAAGGTTTTTGATATAAATTTTTTGATATAAAGATCGTAAAATAAATATATTAATTATTCTATATACTATTATACAGAAAAAAGCGCCATTAGGCGCTTTTCTATTTGGCCATTAACTGTTCTAGCGTTAATTGAGCCGCATGTTGTTCTGCAATTTTTTTACTTTTACCAGAGCCTGCCTCGTAAGTAACACCATCAATTTCTACCACCATATGGAAAGTTTTAGCATGATCCGGGCCACTTTCACTGAGTAAGCGATAGACAATATGTTTATCACCATCCCGTTGTACATATTCTTGTAACAAAGTTTTATAATCTTTGCCACGCTTACCTTCTAAGGCTTGCTTAATATACGTAATAAGATGCTTTAAAACGAAGTTCATCGCCGTTTGATAATCTGTAGAAATATAGATAGCGCCGATGAGAGACTCAAAGGTATCCGCTAAAATAGAATTACGATCATTACCACCAGAAGCTCGTTCGCCATGACCGAGCAATAAATATTGCCCTAGCTGCAAAGAACGACTTACAGATGCTAAAGAATCCTCACACACTGTAGCGGCCTTAATTTTCGTCAAATTACCTTCGGCCATGTCTGGATATGTCTTAAATAGGTATTCCCCAATAATAAGATCCAAAACAGCATCGCCTAAAAACTCTAATCGCTGATTGTGATTAATATGCTTTGATTTATGTTCATTCGCATAAGATGTATGTGTAAAAGCACAATCTAAAATGGATATATCTGACACAGGTATGTCTAAACGAGCAACAAGCCCATGAAGAGATTCTTCACGAGCTTGTGTCATCTTACTCTTATGCGCTTCAACAGCTACCATTAGTCTTCATAACGGCGTACGCAAAGTGTACCGTTATGACCACCAAAACCGAAAGAGTTGGAAAGAGCACATTTAACTTGAAGGTCACGTGCGCCTTCACGAACATAGTCTAGATCCAAACCTTCATCAGGATTGTCACAGTTGATTGTAGGATGAACTTTACCAGTTTCGATAGCCATCGCCATAACGATAGTTTCGATAGCACCAGCAGCACCTAACAAGTGACCTGTCATGGATTTTGTAGAGTTAACAGCGATGTTTTTAGCATGATCGCCGAACAATTCTTTAATAGCCAATGTTTCATTTTTATCATTAAGGCCAGTAGATGTACCATGAGCATTGATGTAGTTAACGTCTTTAGGATCGATACCTGCATCTTTAATTGCCAATTCCATACATTTACGAGCTTGTACACCACCTGGAGCTGGTGCAGTAATGTGGTAAGCATCACCATTAGTACCATAACCTACAACTTCAGCGTAGATATGAGCACCACGAGCTTTTGCGTGTTCTAATTCTTCAAGAACAACGATACCAGAACCTTCACCCATTACGAAACCATCGCGATCGCGGTCAAATGGACGGGATGCTTTTGTTGGTTCGTCATTACGTGTAGACATAGCTTTCATAGCTGCGAAACCAGCTACAGCAGCTGGAGATACAGCTGCTTCGGTACCACCAGCGAACATGATATCAGCATCACCACGTTGAATGATACGGAAAGCATCGCCAATAGCATTTGTACCGGAAGTACAAGCTGTTACGTCTGTAATAACAGGACCTTTAAGACCAAGACGGATGGATACACGTGCAGATGTCATGTTTGCAATCATCATAGGAACTGCAAATGGACTTACACGGCCAGGACCTTTTTCGAATAATGTTTCATATACTTCATGGATAGAGTCGATACCGCCAATACCAGTACCAACTACAGTACCACAACGATCTAAATCTTGTTTATCCAAATCAAGATCAGCATCTTCACAAGCAAGAACAGCAGCACCGATAGCCAATTCTACAGAACGGTCCATACGACGAGCTTCTTTCTTGTCTACGCCATAGTTTGTAACATCAAAATCTTTTACTTCACCAGCAATACGCGTTGCATATTCAGATGCATCAAAGCGTGTAATTGGCCCAATACCAGATTGACCTGCCAATAACGCATTGTAAAAGTTCTCTTTACCGATACCTACAGGAGTCACTGCCCCTAAGCCAGTAATTACTA
>CADFKY010000091.1 GCA_902834965.1 Veillonellaceae bacterium | reverse complement strand
TATAAGCACGAGAATAATTTTTACATGTATAACATTGGCAGCCTTCTTCTAACGGGCCCCAATCATGAGCAAACTGCGCATTTCGAATATTAAGGCGACCGTTCCAAGTCATAGCCATCCCATTTCGGGCAACCCGTGTAGGGTATACGCAGTCGAACATATCAATGCCACGTGCTACGCCTTCAACAAGACAATCCGCCGTACCAACGCCCATCAAATAACGAGCCTTATTAGTAGGTAATAGCGGTGTTGTGTATTCAAGAATTTCATTCATTAAATCATGAGGTTCCCCAACGGATAAGCCACCAATACTATAGCCTTCAAAGTCCATAGCTACCAGCTCTTCTGCACTTTGTTTGCGCAAGTCTTTGTACATACCACCTTGGACGATGCCAAACATTCCTTGACGGTCATGCGCTTTACGAGCCTCTTGGCAACGATGAGCCCAACGTGTGGTACGAGCTGTTGAGCGCTTCGCATAATCATGGTCCACAGGATAAGGAATACATTCATCAAAGGCCATCGCAATATCAGAACCTAATTGCTCTTGCACCTTTGTGGCCACCTCTGGAGATAAAAACTGTTTAGACCCATCAATATGAGATCTAAAGGTTACACCCTCCTCAGTAATCTTACGCATATCGCCTAAGCTAAATACTTGGAACCCACCGCTATCAGTTAAAATAGCTTGATCCCAGTTCATAAATTTATGTAAGCCACCGGCTTCTTCTACGAGTTCAGGACCAGGGCGAAGGAATAAATGGTATGTATTGCTCAAGATGACTTGAGAACCCATTGCCTTTAATTCCTCAGGCGTCATAGTTTTAACTGTAGCTTGTGTACCTACAGGCATAAACATAGGCGTTTGGAAGGTACCATGTGGCGTATGCAATAAACCAGCACGAGCCCCCGTGTGAGGACATGTCTTTTGTAATTCATAAGTAATACTCGGCATAGTCCCTCCTAACGTATAAACATAGCATCGCCAAAGCTAAAGAAACGATAACGTTCGCGTACAGCTTCTTCGTAGGCCGCCAAACAATGTTCACGACCAGCCAATGCACTAATCAACATTAATAATGTAGATTGAGGCAAGTGGAAATTCGTTACCAACGCATCAATCATCTTAAATTTGTAGCCAGGATAGATAAAGATTTGTGTCCATCCACTAATGCCTTGTAGCACACCGTCATCATTGGTAGCTGACTCAAGGGTACGCACAGAAGTAGTACCTACCGCAATAATACGGCGTCCGTTTCGCTTAGCTGCATTAATACGATCAGCTGTATCTTGAGATACCACGAAGAACTCACTATGCATTTCATGGTCCTCAATTGTCTCTGCTGATACAGGTCTAAATGTTCCAAGACCAACATGCAAAGTAACAAATTCTAGCTCTACACCTTTCGCTTTTATCTTTTCTAATAGTTCAGGTGTAAAGTGAAGCCCTGCTGTTGGAGCTGCAGCTGAACCTTTCTCCTTAGCATAAACGGTTTGATAACGATCTTTATCTTCTAGCTTCTCATGAATATATGGAGGTAATGGCATTTCACCGATTTCTTGTATCACATCATCAAATACACCATCGCAAGTGAATTCAATGATACGACCTCCAAACTCAGTTTTATCTATAACGGTCCCACTTAATCGGTCATCAAATTCGATAACTTGACCAATAGGACATTTTTTACCAGGTTTAACAAGGCATTCCCAGCGATTTTCACCACATGGTGTGAGGAGCAATACCTCAACCTTGCCACCAGAGCCTTGACGTTGGCCATATAATCTCGCAGGAATAACCTTTGTATTATTAAATACAAGTACATCCCCTTCGTGAAGTTCATCTAGCAAATCGTAAAAATGCTCTTTATGCGCAACCTCACCTGTAACCTTGTCTAAGGTCAACAGTCTCGCTGTATCACGAGGCTCTACAGGATGTTGAGCAATTAGTTCCTCTGGTAATTCATAATCAAAATCTGTAACTTTCATCGCAATCCTTATTAGTACATTTTCTTTAATGTAATGCCACTATAGTAGTGACGCAAAATAGTTTGGTAATAATTTGTATCCCCTGGTGTCGCACGCTTAGCCATTTCTGCAGCGCCCCATTGAGACATACCAAGACCATGTCCCCAACCGTGGCCTTTAATATAGACAGTATCATTGCTACCAGTAAAATTATGATACGCCTTACCCGTACCTTTAGCTGGGTTATAATTTACATAAAAATCAAATAGTGTTGATTTCAAGCCTAAAATACTGCGTAAAGAATCTCCATCAATGGTCGTTTTGCCAGAGGTACCTATGAAAGTAGCACTCTTAATTCGGCCAGATACACCGCGGTCAGATGTTTGTTGACCTGGCTTGCCAAGAGGTGTCAATTGAATGCTCTTTAATTTACCAACCCCTTTACTAGCTGCGTTAAGCTTACTTTCAAGGGCCTGACGAGAAGTAGTCACTGTCCAGTTCGATGTAGATGTGCCAGTACTAAAATCCTTTACACCTTTCAAATACGGTACATCGCTACCCCAAACATTGACGCTATCTTCAGTATAACCGCCACCATCAGAATGGAATAAAGCATTAATAGGGCGTTGATTATATAACATAACCATACCCTTTGTTTTATTAACTGCATTTGTGGTAGCTTGCGTTTCACCACTAACCCCATTATAGACTTGGTGATCTGTGGACGTACTTACATCATACAGTTTACCTTTATTCTCTTCCATAGTATGAAGAGCATAAGTTCGAGCAGCTACAGCTTGTGCTTCTAGTGCAGCTGCTGGCCAAGATGGAACGACTTCTTGCGGAACTACGCCGTAAAGATAATCTTCAAGAGGTACAGAATTAATGACCATCATCTTTCCATTATTAGCACGTAATGTAAGTCCTCCACGATAGCCTTTGCCTTCAAACAAGAATGGTGCATCACTATTAGCTGGTTTTAATGTAACTACCGTATCAATAGCTTTGCCATTAACAGCAATTTTACCACTTCGAATACCAACAGAGGTTCCACGGTTTGCACTGATTGTGCTAACTTGACCATTAGCACTATTTAACACAACCATATTAGCAGTAGATGTAACTGTAGCATCGGAACTGCGACTACCCAATAACACGCGTACATTTGGTACATTTTCTACACGCTCCGTAGCAGGTGTAACAACAGACCCTACTTTATTACGCGTAATAGCAGCCGTATTAGCTTTAATACTATTGGCATCAGAAGTTTTTACAGCCTTAGAGGCAGCAGGCTTTACCGTTGTAGCCTTGGCACTAGTAACTGTAGATTTTGCAACAGGCTTTTGCGTAGATACTTTTTGAGCCGTTGCTGCAGCCTTAGTTGCATTTGACTTTACAGTCACTTTTGCCACAGGCTTTGGAGCCGGTTTAGTTACAAGTGGTCGAAAAGTTGACCGCTTCGTCGTATTTACTTTCGATACATTTGTTGTAGATACTGTTGATTTCGGCGTTGGCTTTTTAGTCACTACTGCACTTTTATGTTGCAATGTAGCCCCTTGTGCAACAGATGCACCGCCAATATTTACACCTAAAAACAAAGTTGCCATTATCATCAATTGTAATCGTTTCGTTTTCATTGTTATTTCCCTGTCTGTGAAATACCTAAATGCTCATAGGCAAGTTTAGTAGCCACCCTCCCACGCGGTGTACGTCCTAAAAATCCTAATTGCATCAAATATGGTTCATACACATCTTCGATGGTATCTCTCTCTTCGCTGATAGCTGCCGCAATAGTATCTATTCCTACCGGACCACCATCATACTTTTCAATAATACACTCCAACACACGTCGATCGATTCGATCGAGCCCTTCTTTGTCAATATATAAACGCTGTAACGCATCATCTGCAATACTTTGAGTGATAACCCCATCACCTATGACTTGTGCAAAATCACGTACCCGTTTAAGTAGACGATTTGCGATACGCGGCGTTCCCCTCGAACGTCGTGCAATTTCGCTAGCCCCAGTCGGCTCAATACCAATATGGAGTATTTCTGCCGCCCGAGTCACAATAAACTCTAATTCCGGTTGTTTATAATATTCTAACCGGTTAATAATACCAAAGCGGTCCCTTAATGGTGCCGCCAAAGCCCCCGCCCGTGTTGTGGCACCTACCAAAGTAAACTTTGGCAAATCAATGCGCACCGTTCGAGCACTTGGGCCTTTACCGATGATAATATCAATTGCATAGTCCTCCATAGCAGAGTACAATACTTCCTCTACACTGCGAGACAAGCGATGAATTTCATCGATAAATAATACATCGTGATCATCTAAATTCGTTAAGAT
>CADFKY010000090.1 GCA_902834965.1 Veillonellaceae bacterium | reverse complement strand
GAAAGGAGCTCGTATGAATCGACTTAGTTTCTCACGAACTCAGATTTTAATTCTCGTCAGCGTATGGCTAACGTTTTTGATTAGTTTTGTTATGCGCTTATCTTGGGCGTCCTTGATGCCTATTGTTAATGAAGCGTTGAGTTTCACACCTCAAATGGGTACGGCTTATTTATCTGCCTTTTATATGGGCTATGCCATCATGGTTTTACCAGGTGGTATCTTAGCGGATCGCATTGGCTATCGTTATACCATTTTGGTGAGCTTACTTGCTATGGCTGTTATTACGGCATTGATGAGTACCATCGATAATTACACCTATGGTTGGGTACTGCGCTTCTTATTAGGTATCGTATCTGGTCCAGTACAAGCATCTTGTTTAAGTGCTATTGGGGATTACTTTGGGCCTAATCAACGTGGTGCGGCCGTGGGTATCTTCATGTCCTGCACATCCCTTGGATTGACCACTGTAAACCTTTATGCACCATATGTGGCAACTAATTATGGTTGGCAAAATGCATTTCTTTTAACAGCGGTATTACCAATCCTTGTTTTCATTCTTAGCTACTTTACGGTTCGTAAGCCAAGTGCTGAGATTTTAGCTCAACGAGAAGCAGAGGTGAGTGCTGCATCTGCTCATATAGGGGAAAAGACTTCTTTAAAGGAAAACTTGTTACATGTTTTGAAGAATCGCAACATTTGTTGTCTTGCCTTTGCAGGCTTCTTTGCTACCGGTGCTACCTGGGCGGTGGCTCAATGGTCAAACTTGTACATGGTTAAACAGCTCGGCGTTAATGCCATCTATGCAGGCCATGTAATGTCTGCCTTTGGTTTAGCCGCGCTTATTGCGAAACCGACTATCGGTATTTTGTCCGATATATTACCGATTAAGAAGAACCATTTGGTGGCGCTTGTTATGTTCTTATTTGCACCAGCATTGATCCTCTTTGCGAGCACCACAAATCCAGATATGCTCTTTATAACAGGTCCAATTCTTGGTATTGGTGCTTTCATGCATAGTGCTTTAACAAATGCTCTCGTAATTCAATCCGCAGCACCTCATTTACGCGGTACAACTGCAGGCTTTGTAAACTTGTTTAATCAGATCGGCGTTATGTTGGCACCTATGATTTTAGGTAGCATGTTAACAGCTACAGGCAGTTATCAATCTGCGTTGATGACCCTTGCCATTGCACCAGTTATCGGTGCTATTGCATTGTTCTTTGTACGTCTTAAATAATGTGAAAGCATCATACAATAGGTTCATCTGATTGTATAGAAACAAACAAAATATGAAACAAAAGAGACTGAACTAGATTTCCTAATGAACTGCACCCCAAAAATTGGACACAATTTTTGGCGGTACAGTTCAAAATAGGAGACAGTTCAGTCTCTTTTTATACGTTACGAGTAACTATATTTTTTGATTATGGTTTTTGCGGTGCATGATAATCAGGTTGAGGTCTCCAATCACTCATAGGTGTATTTGGATCGGGCATGTCCTGATTTTGAATGTCGAGAATCCAATCACTAGGTCGAGGCCCTTGAGGCGGTGGTAGTGGAACGGGTCCATATATACCTAATTTAGAAGGAAATAACCGTGGTTGATTAGATGTATAAGGAGATTCTAATTGGTTTAGCGGTTTATAGATACCTTCTGGTGGCTGAACTCCAAATAATGGCCTACCTTCTGTTGGAGCCGGTGTACTCAATGGTTTATATGGACGAGGTGGTACGTATGGGTTCTTAGATGTATAGGTAATACGCTCTAATTCCAATGCATTATGTAAAATAAATTGACCTATTTCAGCTATAGGAGAACCCTTTGTAGCGACGTGAGCACCTGTAGATAGAACAGAACGCTGATTATTAGCAGTTCCTATAGGTGCACCATTTACTTGGTAGAATTTCGCCGGTGCTACATGCCAATCCATAAGATAAATATCTTTAGATGTATTACCACGATGGTATGTATAATTAGTTGAATAATCAGCAATAATATTCTGCTTTTTATAGAGACTAATTGTACGAGCGTGAAGCGTACTATATGTAGGACCTGACTGTGCTAGGCTAAGTGTACTTAAGTCGATATACACAGTCTCCGAAGGGCTATTATAAGCAACTTGGTATTGAGTAGGCTTGTTCTCTAATTCATATTGTGAAATCGCACTAGCTGATTGTAATGTTGCTAATGCTAGTATTAAAAAGGGATATAGTTTTCTCATCTTTGACCTCTCTTATGTGGAATTAGTATACCATAGTCAAACATGTAATTCTATAAAAAATGCATATAAAAATCCATAGTATGTATATTGTATATAATTGTCATTTTGTTATATGATTAATGCATAGTACAGGAGGTCTAGATATGGAAATTATCTGTTTTGGCGATAGCATTACCCGCGGTTATGATGTGCCTTATGGCCAAGGTTGGGTTGAAATTTGTGATGCATCTATAGAGGGTGTACATTTTACAAATTATGGTGAAGACGGATGCTCCGTTCAGGGCATGATTTATAACATTGAAAAATGGCTACCTACAGCTGTAGCTGATTCAACGCGTCATATCTTCTTAATGTGTGGTACTAATGATATTTTGCAAGGTCGAGATAGTACATATGTGTTCAAGACATTGGTGAAGGCTATTGAACTAGCGAGCACAAAGGGGAAGGTTATTATTGGTTTAGAAACACAAATTGATAGCGACATGGATGGGTTAGACTTAGTTGTACGAGACGTGAATGATCAACTGAAAGCCTATGCAGCAGAGCATGATATAAAGTTTATAGATTTCTATACAACCTTATACGAAGCGGATCAAATAGGCCAAATTGTCTTTGCTGGTGAAGTACATCCTAATGCACGTGGCTATCGTTTGATGGCGTATAAAGCGTTAGAAGTATTTACAAGATTATCGTAAAAAAATAAATATAAGAATTCAATTGGTAAGATGCATAAAAAGAATTCAATTGGTAAGATGCATAAAAAAGCCCCGAATGAGATATCTCATTCGGGGCTTTGGTGATTTATATAGTCTTTAGGTGTGAAGGCTTGTAGCTTTCACCATTATAGTTAATTCGTAACGAATTATAGTTAGAATTAGCGAGTACGTGCGTTAGATACGCGAGCGGATTGTGCAATTGCGTATGCAGTACCTTTAACTAAATCGTAAGTATCAGCAGTGTTGCCAGATACTGTTACAGCTGCTACAGTGTCATCAGTTACTGCGAACAATGCAGTTGCGTAAGGGTGTTGTGCACCATTTGGAACTGTTACAGCACCAGATTTAACAACGATGTAACGGTTGCCGTTGTTGAATACGTCGTAATGAGCAGCTTGTTTTACCCCATCATAGCTTTCATTGTAAGCGAACAATGCAGCTACTTCACCGCCTGCTACTTGACCAGTTTGTTGCATGGAACGCAATTTAGCAGCTGCTACAGCTGTTGGTTGAGTCATGTTAACAGTGATACGCAAGGAGTTGTTGTTTACAACTGCTTCAGTGATTACGTTTGTAGAGAATACATTTGCAACGCCGTCGCCAGCACGGTTGTAGGAGCTAGCAGTTTTCACTTGGTAGCCGTTAGTGTATGCAGGCAAGTCGTAAGTGTAAGATTTGCCGTTCAACAACAAGTCGAATGCGTTTAATTGGTTAGTTTTATAACGGGAAACATATGCACTGCCGTTACCATTAGCTGTTACGGAAGTTACAGTTTCTTGGTATACAGGTTGGCTGTTAGTAGCGATAGGGTCCATGATTTGAAGACCTACAGCTGTTGTTTCAGGTGCTACGAAGATTGGATCGCCTAATTCTTTAGATACAGGCATTTGTTGAGCCATGTCACCTGCTGTGTAAGGTACCGCTGGTAATGGTTTGTAACCAGGGCGTGGTGCACTTGTTACGTAGCCAGATTGGTAAGCTGGTGTAGCCGCTTGAGGTGCTGCGTAAGTATATTGCTCTGCTGCAGCGCGTTCGTAAGCACGTGCATTAGCATCAACAGATGCTGCGAAAGCAGAGAAAGACATAGTTGTAGCTGCAAATACTGCGAAAGCAGCTGCTAAATGTTTTTTGTTCATAATAGTTCACTCCTAAATACATGATTTTTACAAATAACACAAATACTAACATGTATTATATATGAAATTCTGTTAATTGTAAATAAAATATAAATTTTTTTCTTAATTATAAACAAATATAATCAAATGAGTCAAATTTTGTACAATTAGCTTAAATTAACCCCAGAATTAAGCACAGAATATCATATTACTATATAATAGTATTTATGTATAATGACATTATTATATCGAAAAAAATAGTTTTAGGCTATACCTAAGAACAAGAAATATATAAATTAGATGAAATTTGTGAATTATATAAATTATATAAATTGAGATGGTGAAAGCTTCACTAGGGAGGTCTCATGAGTATTAGCGTCTATTATGGACGAGCAGGATCTGG
>CADFKY010000089.1 GCA_902834965.1 Veillonellaceae bacterium | reverse complement strand
AATGGTGGGATCATCCTGATTATAATTTGTTGCCACCAGAGGTTCATTTGATGGCCGTATCCCATTACTTGAATATTCTTGATCGTCAACGTGATATCGTAATTCCTCACGTTGTATTTGGTGGTAAAAACCCTCATCCGCACTATGTTGTAGGTGGCATGCCATGTTCTATTTCTATGAATGATATGAATGCGCCTATTAATACACAACGTCTTGCTGCGGTAGAAGAATCTATTGCATTGGCTAAAGATTTGGTAAATAATTTCTACGTGCCAGATCTATTAGCTATCGGCAAAATGTATGTAGAAAAAGGCATGATTGATGGCGGTGGCCTTGCGAAAAAACGCGTTATGTCCTACGGTGACTATCCAGATGATACATATTCTGGCATTTCTAATGGTGACTACCATAAAAAATGTGTCGTTCGTTCTAATGGCGTAGTTGAAAACTTTGCATTAGGCGTAGATAAAGCTACATTTATTCCATTAGAAGGTAAAGACTTCATGGATCCTCAATACCTCAGTGAAGAGGTTGATCACTCCTGGTTCACATATCCAGATGGTAAAAGCTCTCTTCATCCTATCGAAGGTGTTACAGATCCTAAGTTTACAGGCCCTAAATCTGGTACAAAAGAAAAATGGGAATTCCTTGATGAAGATAAAAAATATTCTTGGATTAAATCCCCAACTTTCAAAGGCAAAACTGCAGAAGTTGGCCCATTAGCAAAATATATCGTTGTATATACAAAAGTAAAACAAGGTATCATTAAAGATCCAACTTGGGCAGAATCCATGATTGTTCGTCAAATCGATACAGTATCTCAAGTACTTGGCGTTCCTGCTCACGTATGGATGACTACAATGGTTGGTCGTACAGCATGTCGTGGCCTTGATGCACAAGTAGCAGCAAATATGAGTCAATACTTCTTTGATAAACTCGTTGCTAACATCAAAAATGGTGACACTACAGTGGCTGATATGACTAAATTTGAGCCAAATACATGGGATAAAGATGCTAAAGGTGTTGGCCTTGTAGATGCTCCTCGTGGTGGTTTGGGTCACTGGATTCATATTAAAGATGGTCGCTCTGCAAACTATCAATGTATCGTACCATCTACATGGAATGCATGTCCTAAGACTGCAGCTAACGAACATGGTGCCTACGAAGACTCTATGATTGATACACATGTTAAGATTGCGGATAAACCTCTTGAAATCTTGAAAGTTATCCACTCCTTTGACCCATGTCTCGCATGTGCAACCCATTTATACAATAAAAAAGGCGAAAAAATTGTTTCCGTCAATACAGATGCATTGTGTAAATAAAGGGTGGTGGGCTTATGTTAATACATACTGACAAAAAGGCGTATGTCGTATTTAGTTTATGGCTGCGCATATTCCACTGGACTATGGTGCTTAGTGTAACGGCTTTATTCTGGACTGGCCTATATATTGGTGATCCAGGATTTGCAGCTATTACAGGTAATCCAGAACCAACCTTTGCAATTGACGGCTGGTTCTCTATGGAAACTATGCGTCGTATCCATTTCATTGCGGGTGTTATCTTAACATTCTCCTTTATCTTCCGATTTGCTGGTGCTCTTTGGAATCGAGGAGACAGATTATTACCTAAATTCCGTCAAAAACGGTATTGGTACGGTCTTAAAGAAACTACATTGCACTATTTGATGATTCCTCAAAAGCATGAACATCATTGGCTTCGTAACTCCTTAGCGAGAACTGCGTACATGATGGTGTACATTATGTTCTTCTTTGAAATCTTAACGGGTTTTGCCATGTTTTCAATGGTTAATCCTAATGGTATTTTAGGAACTTTATTTGCTCCAGTTGTTACATTATTTGGTGGTGAATACAAGGTTCATATTATCCATCACTATATTGCTTGGGGCTTCTTGTTCTTTACTATCGTTCATGTGTACATGGCATTCCGAGAAGACGTTATGGAAGAATCTGGCGAAGTATCTGCTATGGTTTCTGGTATGAAGTATTATGCGCATGACCCAATCGATATTGAAGACCTCAATGGCAAACGCCGTCGTGGTGAACGTATCGATAAACCATCTGGTACAACATATCGTCCAAGTGATCCTAACGATCCTAGAGAAAGAGAATTACAAGAAAATGACTAATACAAGTACTGAAATCATCAGTGGCTTGGAACAATACGCGGACTCAGAGGGTCCGCGTATTGATTTAAATAGCCTTTATGATGATGGTAATAATGAAATCGTCCTACTCGGTGTAGGTAATATATTACTTACTGACGAGGGATTAGGGGTTCATGTAGTAAAAGAGTTGAAAGAGTCTTTCACATTTACACCGTCTATTTCTATTATTGATGGTGGAACGATGGGAATGGAACTGCTTACGTATATGCGTGGTATGAAGAAAATTCTTCTCGTAGACGCTATCAATGGTGGGGAAGCTCCAGGAACTATATATGAGTTCCCTCATAAGGAATTAGAACAATATTTTACAGAACATATTTCTGTACACGAAGTAGGAATGCAAGATATTTTACGTATCCGCGCCATTCAAGAAGACCCCTTAGAGGATGCAGTCGTTATTGGGGTGGAACCAGAATCGTTAGAGATTGGTTTTGAACCTAGTGCACCTGTACAACGAGCTTTACCAGAGGTGAAAGAGCGTGTACTCAATGTGTTACGAGAATGGGGTGTAACTGCAGAACCTAACACTTAAACTAATCGGTTTATAGGATGTAAATTTATCTCTAATAGGAGTATTTATGATTGAGAATTATGGTAATGTTCGCGCTGTGTTAAATGAGTTGCGTTTAGCACTTAAAAATTTGCGTGAAACAGGTGAGACTTATTCTATTTATATAGAGAAAACAGGTCTTTCAGAAGAAGAGCAAGTGGAGGTATTAGAAACACTTGGTCGTGGTCATATTACGATTAACTTCAATGAAACAGATCAGCCTGTAGAGTGGTATGAATCTCAATTCTCTGGAATTTGGATTGGCACCTTTAAAAATGGCCGAGATGATTCGATTTTGCACACTGTAGAGGTTGCTAAGTATCCAGTCGTAGCTGGTGCATATGAAGAGGATATGGAACTAGCAGAGGCGGATTTACAATCTTGGATTGATGCTGCTGGCCTATAATATAAGAGACCCTTATCAGGGTCTCTTTCTTCTCTGTAGGAGAATATTTTGGTGATTTAGTTAGTTAGAATCATTAAATTAGCTTTGTTTTTTATAATGTTAGTATTTTATTCATATTTTGAGTATATATAATTGGTTTGTATATAGAAAAATTTGTAAAATTACGATGGGTTTTATGAAAATAAAATGAAATCAGTCGAATTTCTTGTATTTGGTTCAGAAAATATATTTGATTTTTTGATTAATTGTTGGTTTAGCTAGTTAATAACAGAATTTATTATCTTTTTACTAATATAAATTTATTTTATAATACTGTTTGTTAAGTAGTTTTATATATAAAATGATATTTTACTTATTTGATATACTTATATATAAGGTAAATGAAGAGAAAAAGCGGTAGAGTGCGAAGAAATCGCTTATTTACTGAATTTGTAGATATAAATTTGTCTATTGTTAACCTTGATGATTTGCCTTAATTTACTAATTAACTTAAAATATGTGAGTAAAATACTTTGGAGGATTTATGTTACTTTCTATTGTAGTGCCTGTATATAACGAAGAAGAGAACATAGCGAATTTTTATAAAGCTGTAACTGATGTTATGTCAGGACTCACGTACGATTATGAAATAATCTTCGTAGACGACGGTTCTAGTGATTCGTCATCTATGATATTGCGTGAAATTGCTTACAATGATAAACATGTCAAAGTGTTATTGCTTGCTCGTAATTTTGGGCATCAGACTGCGCTTACTTGTGGTCTTGATTATGCTCATGGAGATGCAGTTATTACAATGGACGGTGACATGCAGCATCCACCAGCTTTGATTCCTGAACTTGTTCGGTTGTGGGAATCGGGGTATGATGTGGTGCGCACCATACGCGATTCAACTGAAGATGCTAGTTGGGCTAAATCTTTCACGTCTAAGTATTATTACAAACTAATGAACAAAATGGCTGATGTTCCTATTGTTGAAGGTGGATCTGATTTCCGTCTCATGAATAGTAAAGCATTGGGCACGTTGAAACGGTTTAGAGAACATGGTCGTTTCTTACGCGGTATTGTCGGTGCCTTAGGGTATAGACAAGCTGAGTTGCACTTTGTAGCGCCACCTCGTTTTGCAGGGGTCTCAAAGTTTAGTGTGCGTAAAATGATACGATTTGCTCTCGATGGGGTAACCGCCTTTTCAAGAGTTCCTTTACGGGCTGCTTTGTACGTCGGTGTACTATGTGGTGGGTTGAGCTTCTTGCTTATATTGCACCTCTTGTATGTATATCTTACGGGTCAAGCCTTGAATGGATGGACTACCTTGGGCGTATCAATTTTGTTCATTGGTGGGATTCAACTCGTCGGACTGGGAATTATTGGCGAGTATGTAGGTCGTATTTTTGAAG
>CADFKY010000088.1 GCA_902834965.1 Veillonellaceae bacterium | reverse complement strand
GGCACCTTTAACATATCCCCAAAGGTTGCAATAATAACATCATCACGTTCAGCATAAGCCAATGCCTTATCCATATACGTTTGATCCGTTACACATACAGGACATCCTGGTCCACTAACAAGTTCAATACCACTTGGCAATAACTGACGAAGACCTTCACGGAAAATCGATACAGTATGTGTACCACAAACCTCCATAAGTCTCACGGTTTCCCCTGGCTTATGAAGAGCATTGATACGTTTTAACAATGCATCAGCACTGTTCTGCTTTTCCTGCAAAGTAAGCTTCTTCAAGTTCTTCTAGCTCCTTAAAGGCCTCTAATGTTTTTTGTGCCTCTTCTTCATCAACAATTTGTACAGCAAAACCTGCATGGACTAACAACCAGTCCCCTACCTTTGATTCTGGTACGAGGAGTAAGCTGCAGTCACGGGTGGCACCTGTTAATTCTACAGTGCCAATAACATCATTCACAGCTATTAACTGTGCTGGTACAGCTAAGCACATATTATCTCCTTATATATTACTTTAATAACAAATTCTATAAGTCTACTCTTATGTAAGCAAACTCATTATATATAAATATTTCTAATATCATTTTATCACAATAATAGTAATTATTAAGTGATACTAGCTACAAGAGTATATAACTATTTCTGATTACCAATCCATAATTGGCCGAGTGCTAAGCCCCCATCATTGGAAGGAACAGCCTCATTCATATATAAATTGCCTACATGCCAAGCGCGATATATTAACTCTACTAATTTGCGATTTTGAAATACACCGCCTGATATGGCCGCATCACTAATATTATATCGCTCCATTAAATCGGCTGAAGTTTCACATAATGCAATGGCAACGGTTTTATGGAATGATGCTGAAAGATGAGCTTTAGATTCACCTTTAACGACACCATCCATAATAGATTGAACAGTTGGAGTAAAATCAAGAATTCGACCGTCATAGTTATAATCAAGCAATATGCCTTTTTCATCACCACATAAAGATTCTAATGCAATAGCAATTTGCGCATCATAGGTATGAATCATGCCTAGGCCTAAAAGAGAACCTACTGCATCAAATAAACGTCCACAGCTCGTTGCTTTAATCATAGGCATTGTAGATTGTAATGCTTTATCTAATATTTCCCAACCTTTAGGTAGCCTGTTCATCCACTCTTGGTAAATAGGTGGAATATCATTACCGTAATAATTTCTAATATACCATAAGGCTTGACGCCATGGCTCAGAAACCGCTTTTTCTCCACCTGGTAACGGTGCTTCATGGATATGAGCTAATCGCTGATATTCGTTGCCTTTACAAAGGAGAAATTCACCGCCCCATACGCTTCCATCTGGACCATATCCTGTACCATCCATGGCAATACCTAGTACAGGGCCTTCTAGATTGTATTCTGCCATAACTGATGCAATATGAGCATGATGATGTTGGATAGGTATAACAGAAATCTGAGAACTTTTACCAATACGTTCCCCTAAGTGAGAAGAGAAAAATTGAGGATGACTATCTACAATGATTTTCTCTGGTCGTATAGAAAATAATTTCTCATATCGGTCAATAGTCCACTCCAAAGTTGCATGAGTTGATGCATTCTGTAGATCACCAATATGTGGTCCTACAAGAACTTCAGAACCTTTATTCACAGCAAAAGCATTTTTTAAATCACTACCCATGGCTAATATCGAAGTTTGCCCTGAAATTTCACAATGAATAGGTTCTGGTACATAGCCACGACTACGACGAATAAATCGAGGTTTCTTATGAATAACAGTTACAACAGAATCATCGAGAGGTGCATAAATTTTCCGATTGTGGACCAAAAAGTAATCAGCAACTGCCCCTAACTCTTCAAATGCTTGATTATCATCATATAAAACGGGATCACCGCTACGATTGCCGCTCGTCATGACCCACGCCGCATCTGATGGTAATAGTACCTCATGCATCGGTGTATATGGTAACATTACGCCAAGCATATGATTATCTGGCGCTACATGGGTACTCAAATGGACTAAACTATGGCGATTTCTTTCTAATAATACGATAGGACGTTCCATTCCAGTCAAAATATCTAGTTCTACATCACTAAGATGGACTAGCTCGATTGCCGTATCTAGAGACCCTACCATAATTGCTAGTGGTTTATGTGGTCTGTTTTTACGCTTACGTAAGCGTTGGACCGCTACATCATTTCGAGCATCACAAACTAAATGATAGCCGCCAATCCCCTTTATAGCGATAATACTACCTTCGTTAATTAATTCACGGGTTGTATTCCATACATTTACTGTATCTACAACCGTACGATTAGGTTTATATAGAGTATAATGCGGCCCACAAAGAGAACACGCATTAGGTTCAGCACGATAACGGCGCCCTTCTATATCCTCATATTCAGCCTTACAAGCTTCACACATAGGAAACTCATCCATCGTCGTTCGCTCACGATCATAAGGTAGAGATTTAATAATCGTATACCGAGGGCCACAATTTGTGCAATTAATAAAAGGATATTCTTTCCTACGCTTGTCCTGTTCTAGTTCTTTAAGACAGTCATCACATGGCGCTGTATCCGCACTAATAAACGTACTAACCTCTTCGCCTAATGGAGAGGGCTTCACAGAGAACTCAACTTCATTGTTTTGTATAGTAAGATGTTGTACCCGTTGACTTGTAATGCGGCACAATCGAGGTTGGTCATCTTGAATCGCATCTAAAAATAACTGCAAATCACTAGTACAACCTTGTATCTCGACGTAAACACCTTGGCTATCATTATATACAAAACCTGTTAAACCTAGGGAATGTGCCCACATAGAAACAAGGGGCCGGAATCCGACCCCTTGAACTATACCGGTATAACGAATTCCCCAGCGTTCTATAGTTTGATTACTATTTTGTTTCATATAAACTCCTACTATAGACGGAGAATTAATGGCTATTAACCTAATGCTACAGGAATACTGCCATCAATGCCAGCTTGTTCTAGCTCGGCTTGAATCATAATAGCGCATTCAATACGTTTCTTTTGTAAACGGCAACCAAATTCATAAGGTGTTTCTAAATCGCCACCTAATGTAATGTTGTTAGCATGACAGCCACCAGAACAGAAGAATTTCGCCCAACATTCAGCACAAGTTGGTTTAGAGAATACATGTGTATTACGGAAATCTTTAGGAATTTCTGTATTTTGTAATCCATCATACACATTGCCAAGCACATATCCATCTTTACCTACGAATTGATGACATGGGTAAATATCGCCATTAGGTACGACTGCCATATATTCATGACCTGCCCCACAACCACGAAGGCGTTTAGCCATACATGGACCGCGATACAAATCCATACGGAAGTGGAAGAAGTTAAACTTCTCACCCCAACCATCTAATTGACGTTGTAAATAAATATCTGCTAATTTTTCATATTCTTTTTCCAATACAGGCCAATCCTCTTCGCGAAGAACATAGTCCCCCTCTTCACCTACTACAGGCTCCATGGATAAATGTTCGAAGCCAAGATCAGACATAGCCATAACGTCTTTTGTAAAGTCTAAGTTTTTATGTGTATACGTACCACGTACGTAGTATTCAAGGCCATGGCGTTGTTTTACTGCATTGATAAGGTTTTTAGCAATATATTTGTAAGATTCCGCACCACTACCAGCTACAGGACGCATCGCATTATGTACAGATTCACGACCATCCAAAGATAATACAAGGCTCATCTTATGTTCGTTTACATAGTCGATTTTATCTTGTGTTAAGAGCATGCCGTTTGTAGTCAATGTAAGCTTGAAAATCTTATTGTGCTTTTCTTGAATGGATTCAATATATTCAACTGTTTGTTTAACAACATCCCAGTTCAATAAAGGTTCTCCACCAAAGAAGTCTATTTCACAATGTTGACGAGGTCCGCTCATTTTAATGAGGAAGTCCACTGCACGCTTCGCCACATCAAAACTCATTAATTCACGTTTTACACCGCCGTAATCACCTTGGCTGGCAAAACAGTATTTACATGCTAAATTACAATCATGAGCAATATTTAAGCATAATGCCTTAACAATAGGTTTTTCACCTACTACAAGTTTAAACTCTGTACTCATCGGAGCAAATAATTGCTCCGCTTTAATGAGCTCATCTAACTCATCCATAATCTCATCAAGTTCTACTGCATCTTCTTTAGCATCTAATGCAGCATGTACTGCATCGCGATTAGTGCCATCATATATGTCAAGAACTCTATCAATGAGTTCGTCGATAACGTGAATAATACCGCTATTTACATCTAAACAGTAATAGTTATCCTTCATCCGAAACTTATGGATCATTGGTTTTAATTCTAACATGGTACCTCCAAATAATATGTATGGTAAAAGTTCTACTATATAGAACTTTCTAGATAATTGTACCACATTTCTACGCTAAACGTTATGAAAAGAGTCATAAAGATATACCATACAAGGTATGTATTAAAAACATAAATCAGAACCACCCGTAAAACGGGTGGTTTGCTCACGGGCTATAAGCCCGTAG
>CADFKY010000087.1 GCA_902834965.1 Veillonellaceae bacterium | reverse complement strand
CTTGAAGAAGACCAATTCTTTGGCTATTTCTATTTGCAAATGGCCCATCGCATTCGTTTTGACATGACCAGTGCCTTTGGCATTAACCTAAAACAAGGTGGCTATGTATTATACGTCAATCCGTTCATCTTACTACGACAACCGCCAGATGTAATGAAGGATGGTATTAAACGTGAAATTCTTCATATCATTTCCGCCCATTTGATGCGGGTAAAAGCATTGAGCCAAAGCTTCAATAAAACGGCTGTACATATGGCGATGGATATGGTAGTAAACGACTATTTAGAACATGTTGATCGTGATGCGGTTACTGTAGCCAATGTAAATGAACGTTTTGGCTTGATGCTTAAACGATTCCGTACCATTGAGTACTATGCGAAAGCTATCGATAAGGCGATGAAGGAAAAACCAGAACTCTTTGTGCCTGTAGACAACTCTGATACGGCAGTGGCTATGGAGTTTGATCCTCAAACGAGTCATGATATTTGGGACGAATCTGATTCCATTGATACCGACACGATGGACCAAATTACAGAACGCTATATCAATGAAGCCTCAAAAGGGGACATGGAAGGGTATGTTAAAAGTCTTATCGATACATTCCAGAAGACGCGCCGTGCTTTGCCATGGTATTTCTACCTTAAAAAGCTGATGGGTAAGGTCGCTAGTGGGTACAAAAAGACGACGATGCGTCGCAATCGTCGTCAGCCTGAACGATTGGAATTATCTGGTACCTTGCGTCAACATAAGGCCAATGTGTGGGTCGCTCTTGATATGAGTGGTAGTATTACCGATGAAGAGTTTACGAACGCGTTAGAGCAAGTACTACAAATTGTACACGCTTATAATCATCGTATTACTGTTGTAGAATGTGATAACGAGGTGCGCCGTACGTATACGATGGAATCTGTAAAAGATGTAAAGCCTCGCCTTGATGTACGCGGTGCTACGGCATTTTCTCCAGTGTTTGCATTAGCTAATCAGAATCGTGTAGATTTGCTAGTATACTTCACGGATGGAAAAGGCGAGGAGCGTCTGCGTGAAGCTCCTAGGGGCTATAAGGTTTTGTGGGTCCTTACCGGTGAAAACCCTCAATTATCCTTACATAATCCATACGGTATGGTTCGCGAGCTAGGCTATGTAGGTGTGGATGAAACACAGGATATAGACGAATTTGTACGCATGTCCAATCGTGGGGGCTTCTCCATGGCAAACCAAGAGATATAGTCCTTATTTTCGATATGAATATGGATATATCTTGGATTTGTAATAGGGCTTGTCTGTAAAAGAATATAAAAAATGACGCAATTCATTGGAATTGCGTCATTTCTATGTAATTGATAGTCTATTACATTAGCTATTAAGTTCGATAGAGGAACCTGGATCGATGATAAGCGCTGTTTGGTTGTATTTACCTTCTACTAAGCTTGTAAATACGCCTGGTTCGCGGTCGATTACAGGCCATGTTTTGTAGTGAATTGGAATGGAGATACGAGCTTTTACATAAGAAGCGGCAAGCGCTGCATCTTCAACGCCCATTGTGTAATTATCGCCAATAGGGAGTAAAGCGTAGTCGATATCACCAAAGCGATTTAATAATTTCATATCGCTAAAGAGAGCTGTATCACCAGCGAAGTATACAATATCTCCGTAGAAATCTACGATACAACCTGCTGCATGACCACCTGGAACACCAGCACCATGGAAGGCTGGAACTATGCGAACAGAACCGAATTCAAAGTCAAATTTACCGCCTAAATGCATAGCATGAGTGCGGCAACCAGCAGCGGCTGCTTTACCGGCTACCTCAGCTGTAGAGATAACGAGTGCATCATTTGCTTTAGCGATGAAATCTGTATCGCCATAATGGTCATCGTGACCATGGCTGACAAAGATATATTGGCATTTGATATCTTCTTTTTTTGCGATATCCCATGTATTACCTGTTAAGAATGGGTCGAAAATCATGGACACATCACCGCGAGTGAGCATAAAGCAAGCATGACCGAAATAAGTTAGTTTTGTTTTCATAGGAACACTTCCTTCCTTATACATATAAATCTTAATTCTATTGTATAATATAACTAATGAAAATAAAACTATTGATGATAATTTATGCATAATTAGTAAGGATATAGTATGGATTTAACACATTTTGACCAAGATGGTAATGCTTGGATGGTGGACGTATCCGATAAGGATATCACATCCCGCACAGCCATCGCAGAAGGATTTATAGCAATCAATGATGCAATTTATGAGCGCATTGCAGCAGGTACTATAAAAAAGGGCGATGTCCTTAGTGTTGCGCAACTAGCTGCTATTATGGGAGCTAAGCAAACGAGCAATCTCATTCCTCTTTGTCATCCATTAGCACTCACAAAGGTTGAGGTTCACTGCTCTTTAGTAGATGGTGAAAGCCCTGCTTGCACTGATGAAAATCATAACAAGGCCGTCAAGGTACGTGCCATCGTTAAGACTACTGGAAAAACGGGCGTTGAAATGGAGGCCCTTACAGCTGTACAAGTGGGATTGCTCACCGTATACGATATGTGTAAGGCCATCGATAAAGGCATGATTATGGGCCCTACATACCTCGTAGAAAAAGAAGGCGGGAAAAGTGGACATTTTGTGCGTTCCTTTGTAGAATAATATAGATATAAAGAATAGGGGAACGAAAATGGAAATAGTACTTTATGAGCCAGAAATCCCTGGCAATACAGGAAATATAGCGCGTTTATGCGCAGCTAATCACATGACCCTACATCTTATCAAACCACTTGGTTTTTCTATCGACGATAAGCACGTGAAACGAGCTGGTCTCGATTATTGGCATTTGGTAGATGTACAGGTACATGAAAATATTCAAGAGTTGTATGCAAAATATCCTGATCGCAGATATTTCTACGCTACTACAAAAGCAAAGCATACCCACTCCGAGGTAAAGTATGAAATCGGGGATATGCTCGTATTTGGCCCTGAATCAAGAGGCTTGCCTGAAAGCTTATTAGAAGGTGTTGAAGAAACATGCATTCGCATACCAATGGTAGATGAGGCGCGTTCTTTAAACTTATCTAATGCGGTAGCCATTATTGCCTATGAAGCTATGCGCCAACTTGATTATCCAGATCTTAAAGCCGAAGGCAACTGGATTCAACCTAAATAAATATACTTTCACCATTGAGATATATACAATAAATATGTGTTAGAAATCCTACCCAATCTACATGAGAGGTAGTATTTTGACAGGTGTTGTTAGAGGAGGATATTATGAACTACGATAAAGCTCATGATTTAGCTCACGCTATGCGTGAATCCGAAGAGTACAAAGAGTTAATGGCAGCTCAAGAGGCTTTGAAAGCTGATGCAGTAGCAGCGGCGTTGGTACGCACATTTATGGCACAACAAATGCAATGGGAATACGCAAAGTTGTCTGGTGCACCAGAAGCTGATGAATTGCAAAAGAAACAAGAGGAATTGATGCCTCAAATTCAAGAAAATGCTGCAGCGGCTGCTTATTTACAAGCACAAATGCGTTGGAGCCAAATCTCTAATGATATTTATAAAATCATTAGCGAACCAATCACTGAGGGGATGAAAGTGTTAGATCATGGCGAACAACAACAACCAAAACATTAAGGACTTAAAAGAAGCCTTATTAGAGAAATTACCTAGTACACGTGTACGAGAACAGGAACTGCTTTGTCATCATACGACATTTAAAATTGGTGGTCCTGCTGATTTATTTATTGAACCTACGACGATGGATGAGTTGAGCTTCACGCTACGCAAGATTCACGAATTACAAGTGCCTGTAACTATTATTGGTTGCGGCTCCAATATTTTGGTGAAAGATGGTGGTATTCGCGGTGCTGTCGTATCGGTTCGACATATGACACAAATCATGGATTGCAATGATAATGTATTATGCATTGGTTCTGGTTATATGTTAAAAGATGCTTCTGAATTTGCTTGGGAAAATGGACTATCTGGCCTTGAATTTGCCATTGGTATTCCAGGTACACTTGGTGGTGCTGTATTTATGAATGCAGGTGCTTATGACGGGGAAATGAGCCATGTTGTCACTTCAGTACTAGCTGTAGACTTCGAGGGCAATATTAAGGAGTATGATGCATCTCACTTAGATTTTGGATATCGTCATAGCGTATTCCACGATAATCATGAGGTTATTGGAGAGGTTATTATGACGTTACAACCTGGTGATAAGGATGCTATTAAGGCTCGCATGGATGAGCTCACAGAAAAGCGCGAATCTAAACAACCTTTAGAGTATGCTAGCGCGGGTTCAACCTTTAAGCGCCCACCAGGGTATTTTGCAGGTACTTTGATTGAACAAACAGGTCTTAAAGGGTTATCTGTTGGTGACGCACAAGTATCTCATAAGCATGCTGGTTTTGTTATCAATACTGGCAATGCTAAAGCTAAAGATGTACTTGATCTTATTAAAGAGGTACAAAAACGCGTATATGATCAACATGGTGTACATCTGGAGCCAGAAGTACGTATGATTGGTGAAGATTAATACAAACTAAATATTAATACAAGATTTCTTATGT
>CADFKY010000086.1 GCA_902834965.1 Veillonellaceae bacterium | reverse complement strand
TTTTGCATATTACTAATAAATATTTTCATTCATAGATTAATATGAATATCTTGTGAGGGATTTTCTTGATAATACTAGGTATGTGTGATATTCTCATTATATGCTTAAGTGGATTGGAGTGATTAGTTTTTATGTATAAATATGGCAAGAGCTGTATTAAAAAATTATTATATTTTCTTTCAATATGTATTGCAATTTTAGCTATCTCATTTGGTGTTATGTGGGGGCTGTCTACTGATTATAAGATCTATGGTGTACCAGTTCTTAATTACCATCAAGTAAATGATGAAAAGCATTCTGCATTAACACTTCATGTTGATCAGTTTAGAGAGCAGATGGAGTATTTACATAATCAGGGATACAACACGATTACATTAGATCAATTATATGATTATTTAGAAAATGGTACTGAATTACCGAATAAGCCAATTGTTATTACCTTTGATGATGGTTATGTTGATAACTACAATAATGCATTGCCTATTTTAAAGGAATACAATATGAAGGCTACCTTGTTTATGATTAGTGATGCTGCTAATACGCCTGGTTTTGTTTCTACAGAACAAATGCATAAAATGGAAGCAGGTGGCTTTGATATTCAAGGTCATACTAATCATCATAAAATCTTAACAAAAATTGACCCTACTGAGTTGCCAGATGCTTTGCTTGGAGGAAAGACTTCATTAGAGGGGATTTTAGGTGAGCCTATTGAATATTTAGCATATCCTGGTGGGTTTAACGATATGCTCGTTCAATATGTAACTAAACAGTCTGGTTATAAAATGGCTTTCACAGTACAACCAGGTACAGTACAGCCAGGAGATAATCTATATGCCTTAAATCGATTGGCTATATTCCAAGGTGATACACCATATCTATCGTTCTGGATGCGCCTACATTGTGCACCATTTATTCACTACACATGGGCATTACGTGATTTTTTACGCGATAATGGATGGCCGAGATTAGCATCTATTATTCCGTTATTCTAGGAGGAACTATGTCTTACGAAGTTGTAGCAAGACCTTTACGCGTTGCTGTTTTAACAGTTTCTGATACTCGTACCTTTGAAACCGATAAAGGCGGTAATAAAGTACAAGAGTTTTTAGAACAAGCAGACCATATTGTGGTAGATCGTAAAATTGTTATTGATGATTACGATGAAATTAGAAATGCTATGATCCCATGGTGTAATGATGAATCTATTGATGTTATCATTTCTACAGGTGGCACTGGCATTGCTAAGCGCGACGTAACAATTGAAGCTGCAAATAGCCTCTATGAGAAACATATTCCTGGATTTGGTGAAATCTTTAGATATTTATCCTATACAGAGGATATTGGTACTAAAGCGATGGCGTCTCGTGCTGAAGCGGGGGTCAACAATAACACCTTGATGTTCTCTGTTCCAGGCTCTGTAGGTGCCGTTACATTAGCTATGAGTAAACTTATCATTCCTGAAATGGCCCATCTCTTTCGAGAAATTACAAAGTAATATATTTAGACTGCTCATTCGTGGGCAGTCTTTTTTTGATAATAGAATTCATAATGCTATTTAAGGGACATAAAAATATTCAGATAATACCTTATTAATGGGTATAAAATCTATATATGCTAATTCTCAATATATAAAACAATACCATTGCAGTATTGTTTTATTTCGATTATACTAGATTTAGTAATACGTTTGTCCGAGTGCACGAGAAAGGAGACCTTATGAAGTTAAATCAGGCCACGGATTATGCATTTCGCATGGTCTTGCATATGGCGCTATTACCTTCGGGAACGAAGATAACTGGCTCTGTATTGGCTGAGCAGGAATTGATTCCAGAACGATTTTTGCTTAAGATTATGCGTAGTCTCATTGCAGCTGGGATTATGAAATCCTTTCGCGGTGTAGATGGTGGGTTTGCCCTCAATCGAGATCCTCAAGAGATTTCATTGCTCGATGTAATTAGAGCGGTAGAAGGGGATGCGTATTTACAACGGTGTTTATATGATGTAGGTTCTTGCTCTAAGTCTTGTATGGGGCATTGTGCTATCAATGAGGCTATGGGGACGATTCAGGACCAATTAATTAATCAGTTGGAGCAGGTTAACTTTAAAACGCTTGCTCAACGTGAACAGTTGATTGAGGCTGAAGCGTTGCCATATTCACAAGCGCAATGATACAAGGTTTTTAGTAAAAGCTCATCAAGTGATGTAGGTATTTAATTCTAAGGAGGAAAACACATGTTTGAAGCTGTAGATTTAGCTCGATTACAATTTGCGCTAACATCTATCTATCACTGGTTGTTTGTGCCGTTCACACTAGGCATGACAGTGACTGTAGCTATCTTAGAGTGGACATATGTGTCTACAGGTAAAGAAGTTTACAAAAAAATGGCAAAATTCTGGGGCAAATTGTTCCTAATTAACTTTGCTATGGGTGTGGTAACTGGTATTGTTCAGGAATTCCATTTCGGTATGAACTGGGCAGAATATTCTCGTTTTATGGGTGACATTTTCGGCGCTCCATTGGCCCTTGAAGCATTAATGGCATTTTTCTTGGAATCTACATTCATGGGTGTATGGATCTTTGGCTGGGATCGTTTAAATAAAACTGTTCATGCCCTTGTAGCTACGTTGGTAGCATTAGGTACAAACCTATCTGCATTCTGGATTCTCGTAGCGAACTCCTTCATGCAACATCCTGTAGGTTATGTAATTCGCAATGGCCGTGCAGAAATGGACAATTTCTTAACAATTGTTCAAAACGGCTATGTTCCAGGCCAATTCTTCCATATCGTGTTGAATGGTTTATTAACAGCAGGCGTAATTATCATGGCTATCAGTGCATGGCACTTATTGCGCAACAATGCGACAGACTTCTACCGTCGTTCCGCTAAATGGGGCATGGTTATTGCTCTTGTATTCGGTACTTTAGGCGCTTTGGCAGGTCATCATCAAGGTCAATACATTACAAAAGTACAACCTATGAAAATGGCTGCTATGGAAGCATTGTGGGAAACACAAGATCCTGCTCCATTCTCTTTGGTAGCTAACATTGATACTAAAGCTCAAAAGAATACGGGTGCACTTGAAATCCCTGGTGGTTTGTCCTTCTTAACTCAAAACTCCTTTACTTCTGGTAAAGTAGAAGGTATTAAAGATCTTCAAGCCAAATCCGAGGCTCAATACGGTCCTGGTAACTATATTCCAGATGTTCCAGCAATCTTCTGGACATTCCGTATCATGGTTGCAGCTGGTTCCATTATGTTACTTGTTGCATTCGTAGGTCTTATCCTTAATGCAAAAGACAAATTAGTTGGAAATCGCACATTCTTAAAAATTATGTTCTGGACATTGCCATTGCCATTCATTGCTCATTCCACAGGTTGGTTTGTAGCAGAAGCAGGTCGTCAACCATGGCTTGTATATGGCTTGCAATTAACTGCAGACGGTGCTTCTAAAGCCGTTACAGCTCCAGAAATTATGACTACTATCATCGGCTTTACAGTTGTGTACATCGTAGCAGCTATTGCAGCTCTCTACCTTGCTGTAGAACACATCAAAAAAGGTCCAGATGGTAATCCATCTCACGATGTAGTTGAAAAAGAGGAGGCGAGATTATGGAATTAATTTTTAATAACCTTGAAGTGGTATGGTTTATCTTAATTACTGTACTATTCGCTGGCTTCTTCTTATTAGAAGGTTTTGACTATGGTACTGGTATTTTATTACCATTCATCGGTAAAACTGACGTTGAACGTCGTCAAATGATCAATGCCTTGGGCCCTGTTTGGGATGGTAACGAGGTATGGATGATTACTGCAGGTGGTGCATTATTTGCATCCTTCCCTCATGTATATGCTACATTGTTTAGTGGTTTCTATTTAGCGTTATTCTTAATGCTTGCGGCTCTTATTATCCGTGGTGTATCTTTTGAATTCCGCTCCAAGAGCCCTAACTTGTTATGGCGTAAAACTTTTGACTACTGCATCTTCTTTGGTTCCTTGATTCCTGCATTATTGTGGGGCGTTACAGTTGGTAACTTGATTCAAGGTACTCCAATCGATGCAAGCATGACATATGTAGGCACATTCTTTGATTTATTAAGCCCATACACAGTACTTTGCGGTATTGCATTTATCTTGGTATTCACATACCATGGTGGCTTGTTCACTTCTATCAAAACAGCTGGTGCTGTTTCCGAACGCGCTCGTGCAGCTTCTTTGGTAGTTGGTGTTCCTACAGCTATCGGTGCTTTAGTATTGGTAGCAGCTACATATGTATGTACTGACTTGTTCAACTCTGTATTGGCAATCGTGTGCTTTGCATTAGCAATTGTGTTCTTCCTCATTTCTTGGGGGGCTGCACGTACTCGCAATACAAAATGGGGCTTTGTATTTAGCTCTTTGTCCGTTATTTCCGTAACGGCTGCTTACTTTGCTGGGTTGTTCCCTCGCATCATGGTTTCTTCTTTGAACCCTGATTGGAGCTTAACAATTGCAAATGCAGCTAACTCTACTTACACATTGACTTTGATGACTTGTGTAGCCTTCGTATTTGTGCCAATTATTTTGGCTTATCAAATCTGGGTATACTGGACATTCCGTCATCGTGTATCTGAAAAAGACTTACACT
>CADFKY010000085.1 GCA_902834965.1 Veillonellaceae bacterium | reverse complement strand
CTGTTATCTCTGGTTCTATCGGGCTTTTACCATCTGCATCCATGGGTACTGGTACTGCATTGTACGAGCCAATCCACGGATCTGCACCGGACATCATGGGCCAAAACTTGGCGAATCCGTTGGGTACAATCTTGTCCGCTGCGATGATGTGTCGTCATTCTCTTGATTTACCTCAAGTGGCTGACGCTATTGAAAGTGCTGTAGAACAGGTGCTCGTTGATGGTTACCGCACTGGCGATATCTACCGCGAAGGGTTGAAACGAGTAGGTACAACAGAAATGGCGCAAGCCGTAATTGAACGTTTATAAAAGTAATGAATTAAGATTCCTGAAAGGTATTAACGTGAGTTACGTCATTTTTAAAATCGTATTATAAGCGTTAAGATATAGGTATTATAATATATTTGTCCAATTAAATAAGAGAGGGTTGCAAGGCCCTCTCTTTTTTGTAGGACACTAGCGGTATACGTAGTTGTTCTTCATATATTAGAGTGCTATATTGGTAGATATATGGCAAAATATTCTTTAAGGAGGCCTTTATGAATTCTTCGATGTATCGAAATTTAACCATTACTGCTTTATTGATGGCATTAGCCATCATGATTCCTATCGTGATGCCTTTGAAAGTTGTGATTCCACCGGCATCGTATACATTGGCAAGTCATGTTCCTATATTCTTAGCTATGTTCTTATCTAGAAAGATGGCAGCTTGTGTCGTGATAGGTTCTACCCTAGGTTTCTTTGTAGCAGGTTTCCCAATTGTTATCGTTATGCGTGCTGCATCTCATATCATCTTTGCCTTGATGGGGGCTTACTATATTAAACATCATCCAGGCGTATTAACAGGGGCTCTATCCTTTGTTGCGTTTAACCTTGCTTGTGCTATCGTTCACGCTATTGGTGAGGTACTAGCATGCCTATTGTTCTATACTACCACTACGATGCCAAACATTGATCTCATCTACGTTGTATTTGTTCTTGTAGGTGGCGGTACCATCGTTCATAGCTTGGTTGATGGATATATTGCATTATATATCTATAAAGCTATCCCTGGACTATCTAAATCGGGTAATAAATAATCATATAATTACATATACTCGTAACCACTCATGGGAAATCGATGTGTACTAATGTACGGCATGTGATTACCTATGAGTGGTTTTTATAATAATTCTCAAATCTGTACCTACAGATACAGACTTAATTATGCGATATGATTATAATAAAACCATAATTAATGACCGATTTATGTTGTATTCATTGATACAACATGGGGCCATATATTGGGGAATACCGGTGAAAGTTGCTTCTCTCATCTGTGGGCCTTTATAGACTCATTAAAAGATATGAGGTGAGTATATTTACTTTCACAGAACATGGAGGTTATTATGAGAAAGCACATTAAAAACAACGTATCATGGGTTGGTAAAATCGACTGGGAATTGCAAGAGTTTCACGGCTCTGATTACACCATTAATAATGGATCTAGCCAAAATGCCTATTTGATTGAAGAGGAGAAGACGGTCCTCATCGATACTGTATGGAAACCTCATTCCTCTGAGTTCATTGATAATTTGGAATCTGAAATTGATTTGAATACGATTGATTTCATCGTATGTAACCACGGCGAAGTGGATCACAGCGGTTCCTTGCCTGCATTGATGGAAAAAATCCCTAATACGCCTATTTATTGTACAGAAAATGCTGTTAAGTCCTTGGTTGGACAATATCATCACCCTGAATGGAATTTTAAAACTGTTAAAACAGGGGACTCTGTAGATATTGGGAATGGTAAATCCTTGGTGTTTGTGGAAATGCGCATGCTCCACTGGCCTGATTCCATGGCGACGTACATGACAGGGGATAATATCTTGTTCTCCAACGATGCATTTGGTCAACATTTCGCTGTAGAGGAATTATGGGCAGATAAGGCCGATCAATGCCGTCTATGGGAAGAGGCAATGAAGTATTACGCGAATATCTTGAATCCGTTTTCTCCATTGGTAAAAGCTAAAGTTGAAGAAATTCAAAAGCTTAACTTGCCAATCGATATCATCGCTACTAGTCATGGTGCGATTTGGCGTGAAAATCCAATGCAAATCGTAGAAAAATACTATGAATGGTCTCAAGCGTACCAAGAGGATCAAATCACAATTGTATACGACACTATGTGGGACGGCACCAAGAAGTTGGCACATAAGATTGCCGAAGAAATTGCGAAACAATCCCCTGATACACGTGTTAAGATTTTCAATATTAGTAAAACCAATAAAAATGACATCATGACAGAAGTCTTTAAGTCTAAAGCTATTGCTGTAGGGTCCCCAACAGTAGGTAATAGCGTATTATCTTCCGTAGCTGGTTGGCTTGATTTCTTGCGTGAGTTGAAATTCAAAAATAAAAAGGCTGCTGTATTTGGTACCTATGGCTGGTCTGGTGAATCTACAAAGGTACTCCGTGAAGAGTTGACTAAATACGGATTCTCTGTAGTAGAACCTGAAATCAAATGCAACTGGAACCCAGAAGAATCCGACTTTAATAAAGCAGAAGCACTTGTAAGTGCATTATTAGCATAATTACATATAATAAAGAAAGATTCTTGTTATAAAACCCCTATTTTTGATATGTACCCCCTTTACTGGATAATCAGTAAAAGGGGTATTTTCATGAAGAATAGGGGCCTTCTTTTTTTAAACATATACATAAAATATTAGTCAATATAAATTGTATTTGTCATGTTTATTCTCATAACATTCTCGTTAGCGTTTTTTGGGGCACCGATTTGCATTGATAGATACTGGCGCTATAGAAATATAAAATTATAATAAAATGTTAAGTTGTTGATTAAATATACAAAACAGTTTAATTCACATATAATTCATGAATTAAGTGTGAATGTGAATTAATGAGGATATAAGGTATATTTTGCGTACTTATAAGGTGGTTATTTATTTATAAGTTATACAGTTTGTTATATGAGAAAAGTTTACAAAGTTGCGAAAAATTTAACTCATAAGGGGAAATAATGAGTAAAATTTATTTCCCTGTAAAGCTAGGAATAAAGCGGATTTTGATAGGTATAAAGACTTGGTAATTTGGTTTGTGTTAGAAAAAAAGGTTGTGTATATCGTAAAACTTTGATATGCTATGCGGGTAATCGACAATATAAATTTTTCTTAAACTGATTAGGGGTATTTCTTTATGCTAATTTAGAATATGCGCCTGTTCAGACCGAGGTGAGAGACGGAACATAGAGAGAATGAAAAATTGTATTGTAATTTGGATAATTTTTTAATTTAGTGAGGGTGTAAGATGAGAGAAATGAAACATTCCAAAAAATTAGCATTTGCTGTATTGGCTGCTGTCACTGCTGTTGGTGCGAATGTTAATCCAGTAGACGCTGCTTCTGTTGTAATGGACAACACTAATGTTGTTACAGGTGCTAATAATGCAGTTGCGTATGGTAGTGGTAATACTGTAAAAGAATCTGATGCAAACTTCCGTGATCGTGATTATGAAAATGAGCCAGATGATGCTACAAAGAGAACTGGTGACTGGAAAAGTAATTCTGTCGCTATAGGTGTTAACAATACTGCAGCAGGTACCTCTGCATTAGCAATGGGGAATTCTTCCAAAGCGTTGATGAATGAATCTATTGCTATTGGTCATTCTGCTGAAGCACAACGTACATGGTCTACCGCTATTGGTACTCGTGCAAAGGCTTCCGAAGTTCGCTCACAAGCTATTGGCTATGAAGCACTAGCGTCTGGCTATAAATCTAATGCGATTGGTTCTAGCGCACAAGCAACCAATAATCATTCTGTTGCTATGGGTTCCTCTGCTCTTGCATCTGGTGATCATGCTCAAGCATTTGGCGCTGGTGCACAGGCAACTAACGTGCGTTCTAATGCGTTTGGTTCTGATGCAAGTGCTACAGCTGACTATGCTATGGCGATTGGTGATCATGCAAATGCAACACATTTAAACTCTATCGCTTTAGGTACAGGTTCCACTACAAGCGAAGCTACAGCACAAAGTAGTGCAACAATCGCTGGTCATACGTTCGGTGGCTTTGCTGGCGTAGGTTCTGCTGCTAATGGTTCCGTGTCTGTAGGTAAAGTTGGTGCTGAGCGTCAAATTAAAAATGTTGCGGCTGGGGAAATCTCCGCTACTTCTACAGATGCTGTAAACGGTAGCCAATTATATTCCGTAGCTAATGACTTACAAACACAAATCAACAATTCCACACCTGGCCAAATCAATAACAATATTAAGAACTTGACTAGTCGTGTTGGTACTGTTGAAAGACGCGTTAATAAAGTAGGTGCAGGTTCTGCTGCATTGGCTGCATTGCATCCATTGGACTTCAACCCAGATGACAAATGGACAATTGCTGCTGGTTATGGTCACTACCATAATGCTAACTCCGCTGCGTTGGGCGCATTCTACCGCCCTAACGAAGATACAATGTTCTCCGTTGGTGGCACTGTAGGTACTGGTGAAACTCAATTGAACGCAGGTGTATCTATTCGCCTAGGTAAACGTTCCCCTGAATCCCGTTCCCGCGTAGCTATGGGTCGTGAAATTGCTGAATTGAACGCACGTCTTCAAGATATGGAAAACAAATATAACAACTTGTTACAAATCTTGACTC
>CADFKY010000084.1 GCA_902834965.1 Veillonellaceae bacterium | reverse complement strand
ACTGCTTTACCATCAGCATTAGTAGTAATATCAGCACCTATTTTAGCTTTTACTGTAACACCATTTTTATCAGCAGATGTAGAAATAAATGTAGGGTCATCACCTTTAATTTTCAATGTACCATTGTCTAACAATACATCGCCTTTGCCAGTGTCACCAGCATATTTCAAGTTAACGCTTCTTAATTGAGCTACGTTAACAGCATCAGTATCATTAGTGCCTGCAGCGAGACCTGTAATTTGACGAGTTGCAGTAGCACCGTCACCTACGGAAACAGCTGCCAATGTGGATGTTTGTGCAGTACCAGCTAAACCACCGTATTTATTATCACGATCTTCAGCAGGATTGAAGCCTTTAACGCCTTTATCTACAGTTGCTTTAGACTGAGAACCAAGAGCAACGCCATCTTTTACAGATGCAACAGATTCTTGACCTAATGCAGTCGCACTTTCAGCAGTAGCATTCGCTTTATAGCCAAGGGCAGAAGCACCTTTAGCAGTTGCTTGTGCAACACCACCTACTGCAGTGGAAGCAGTGCCAGTGGAATTAGATTGCATACCAATCGCAATGGAGCCTAAGCCAGTAGATGTAGTTTTATAACCATCACCATTACCAGCAATTGCAATAGACCCAGAATTTGTTGCTTCAGTACGAGCACCAATTGCAACAGAAACATTACCTGATGCAGTATTTTCACGACCAATTGCTACAGTATCTTCTTTGGTCGCTTTATTCGCTTTACCAATTGCAATCATGGAGTTACCTTCAGCACGGCCACCATTTAATGTAGAGTTTGCAACGTTATCCATACCAATAGCTACAGCACCACCAACGGCTGCAGTATTGGCTTTACCCATTGCAATAGTATCTTCTGCAGTAGCATTATTATCTTTACCAATAGCAACAGAGCGAAGACCAGATGCAGTATTACGAGCACCAAGAGCAGTAGAATTAGCACCACTTGCTGTAGAACCAGCGCCAACTGCTGTAGATTCACTACCTGTCGCCTTAGCAATTGCACCAATACCAACTGCCATATGAGCATTAGCTTTTGAATAAGAACCCACTGCAAGAGCATATGCATCTTGACCACTAGTTAATGCTTCAGAATATGTGCCAATAGCGATATTATCTGTATTACTAGCTTTTGCCACATTACCTACTGCAATTGTATTTCTACCAGTTGCCTGAGATCCTACGCCAATTGCAGATGCAGCAGGACCAGTTGCTATGTTTTGGTTACCAAGAGCCATAGATGAATCTTGATTTGCTACGTTATTAGCACCATATACAATGTGACCATTACCGCTACCACCAGTTGTATTATTTTGGTAACCAACTACAACAGAGTTTTTAGACACTGTATTAGAGCCATTTAATGTACCATCCGGTGTGATATTAACCGAGCTGCCACCCAAACCTACACCAGCTTGTACAGGTGTACCTGCTGTAGCAGCTACCATAGCCAAACCAGCTAACACGCTAGCAAGAGCTTTTTTCTTACCACCATTGTTTTTTGCAACTTCGGAAACTACTACGTAGCACTCTTTAGTTTTGCTCCAAACAACTTTAAAGATTTTATTCATATTACTATGAACCCCTTTCTTAACTAGACACAATTACAATCCTTATAATTAAATCATTTAAATACAAAAGAACGAAAAGCCTAAATTTCCCATACCTTTACGCCTTTCTGAGTATCTTTCATATTTCTTTCATTTTGTGTCATGAACAGAATATCATATATCGAAAATCTTGTAAATAGTTTACTTCATCTTTTTATCATAATTATCACAGTTTATTGTTAGAACCTTTATTTTGTTAAACAAAATTTAATATATGGCCGTTTTTTTACTCATTTTTTTGTCGATTTATACGTATTTTATAAAATCTAATCTATTTTATTCTATTCAGTTTTATTATTTTCGATAACTGCATTACTTGAACTTATAAATAAAGGTTTAATCGATTTATGGAGATTGATTTTTCTCGATTTCAAACCTTATTTATATATTATCTATAAAATATAGATCACTGAAAAACGTCTATATGAAATTATCCTATCTTTTTATAGGCTATTTCACTAATCTCTCATACTTCTGTTTATAAATGAATAAACTATGAGATTTTACATTATATATAATAGAAATTATGATATACTAAATCATTATGAGGACCATTTTACGAGTATTAGTTATAGAGGGGATATATTCTAATGAGTAAACAACACATTACTAGTGTAGATCAATCTAAAATTAACGACCTGAAGGAATCTTACGACGATTTTCTATACGTATCAAAACCATTTTCCAATACATGTATTACATCTTTAATGGCAAAAGCTCTTATTTATGGCTTAGACCCAGTACCAGTTGAAGAGGCGCGCGTATTAGAGTTGGGTTCTTCTTGTGGTGGAAATATCATCCCCCAAGCCCTATATAACCCAACGACTACATTTACAGGTATCGACCTATCCCCTACTCAGGTAAAACATGGGAATGAATTAATTGAATCCATGGGGCTAAAAAATATTACATTATTAGAAAAAGATATTATGGATATTGATGATTCATTTGGTACCTTCGATTACATTATCGTCCATGGTATTTGGTCTTGGGTGCCTGATGTGGTAAAAGATAAAATCCTTAATATTTGCAGTCGCAACTTATCTGATCGTGGTATTGCCTATGTTTCATATAATACGTATCCCGGTTGGAAACGATTAGAGCAATTGCGAGATATTATGTTATATTCAGAAAAACATGCACCTAATGATTCATTGCAAGAACGTACAATCTATACGAAAAATGTATTAAAATTAATTGCAGAAACAATGAAGTTAGATGAACGGTCTCAACAAATTTCTGATTATAAAATTAAAAATATCAATCGTGTATTACAATCTAATGATTATTATGTTGGGCACGAATACTTAGAAGCTATTAATGATCCTGTATATGTGTCAGAATTTATTGAACGTGCACAAGAGCAAGGTTGTGCTTACATCGGTGACGAAACATTGAATCGTTCCTTCATTACATGGCTTGATAATAGTGTTGAAAATAATATTAGAACATTGGCTAGAGATAACTTTATTGATAAAGAACAATATTATGACTACGTATATGATACTCAGTTCCGCATGGCCCTATTAACAAAGTGTAGTAACGAAGATAAAATTTCCCATGACGAAAGGGTTGAGAAGAAAGTACTAGATACACTATACTTCAACAATGCATTAGATGAAGAGCCTGGTGTTCCTCCAGAGTGGACCAATGTTATGCACATTAGCATCCAAGAATTAATGGATACAAAACGACCATTCAATGTAGCGGATATTATGAAACATATTGAAGAGCATCATCCTGATTCTGAAATCGATACTGATGCTATGTATAGACGTTTATTCCATCTTGCTATCGTCGGTCATATCAACACATATGCAAAAAAATATGACCAATTACCATTTGAGGAAAACAAAACCTATATTCCAGAACACTTTATCAACTATGTATCCACACTTGTTGAAAAAGGTGGTTATCAATACATGTGCCTCGGCAATATGTATAACCAAATAGACTTTTCAGTAGATGAAGGCTTATCCTACGTCATGAAATTGATGGCAAAACCAATATCTCGTCAAGAATTGATTGATACTATGAACGAAAACATGACTGTTGAAAGAACAAAAGATGATGGCACTAAACACATTGTGTCCTCTGAACAATATTTAGACGAGTCCATCGCGCACATCCAATCGCTAGGTTATTTTGCCAAATAAAAAGAATAGTGAGCCTAATATAACAACAAAAAGGAGTAACTGATATAATCAGTTACTCCTTTTTATATTCACTACTATGCGACCTCGGGGTGGAGTTGAGGTATGGCATAGTAGCTACTTATTAAGTTGTGTGAACACTATAAACTAATAGTATCCTTATTTTTTATTAACACGAACGCGTTCGATTGTTGGTTCACCTTTAGCATTTTTAGCTACAGTGTCAACACGGAACAATGCCATTTCTGGGCTGAATTCTGTTACAAGGCGATCATTAACTGTTACGCCGTCTTGAATAGCACGGTATACGATTTGAGCAAATTCATAACGTGTTAACATACGGTCACCACCGAATGTACCATCTGGATAGCCTTCTACAAAACCACGGCGAGATAAATCGCTTACAGCTTCATATGCCCAATGGTTTGTAGGGATATCTGGGAACAATGTTGTGTGATCGGCTTTCATCTTAGTACCAGCAACACCATTCAACAATGTAGTCAATTTTTGAATTTGAGCATTTTGTTCAGCTACAGTTTTCTTAAGAGCTAATACTTCTTTACCAATCGCTACACGAGAACGAGATACATTGCTATGAGCGCCTACTTTCACAGATAAACCAGCATTAAATACTGTTTCATCACTGCCTACAGTAGAACCTACGCTAAGTTGTACGTCTTCATTAGGACGGTAGAAAGCACCTAATGCGGCAGCATTACCACTGCGGTAATGGCCATAGCCTGCAGCAAAGTCCCATTTAGCATCTGGATCGAAATCAAGTGGATGCAATGCTGCCAACGCTGCTGCACCTGCTACAGATTTATCAACACGTTTATCGATTTTAGATAAATCACCTTTGATATTTTTGATATCATTTGTGTTTTTGTTGATATTTGTTGTGTTATTTGTAATTTGGTCAGCAATATCATCAGCAAGAGA
>CADFKY010000083.1 GCA_902834965.1 Veillonellaceae bacterium | reverse complement strand
CGTAGAGGCATTGTATAATGAATATTCAATGGATTGTTCTTGATGTTGATGGCGTACTATCTGATGGAACTCTAATCTATACATCGAGTGGAGAAGAGCTTAAGTCTTTTTCTGTGAAAGATGGCCTAGGATTAACGGCAGCTCGAAAAGCAGGACTTAAGCTTGCAATCATTACAGCACGGATATCTCCTATGGTTGAGCGACGTGCTAAAGAGCTTCATTTTGATGCACTGCTTATGGGGCATGCTAATAAAACAGAAGCATTAAGAAATCTCTGTAATGAGCATCAAATCAATTTAGAGGAAATTGCCTATATGGGGGATGACTTAAATGATTTAGGGGCTCTTCAAATTGTAGGATTACCGATGGCACCCAATAATGCGGTACCAGAGGTCAAACAATTAGCTAAATTTATATCTACCGTCAATGGAGGCCATGGTGCCGTTAGAGAGGCTGTAGAATATATCTTGAAGAAACAAGGACTATGGGAAACTGTTGTAGCAGATTATGCACGAGAGGCCCATGCTCATGGACAATAAGGAGGTGGGCAGAATGAATAACGAATGGCAATACCATTTAGTTAAAGGCATTAGTTGGCTTGTTTGCCGACTGCCATACAAGCTCATTTTGCTCATAGGCGCTAGTCTAGGGCCCGTATATGGCCTCATAGCGAAGAAGCAAAAACTTAGAGGTATAAAAAATATAAAGATTGGCATGAACATGAATGATCAAGAGGCAGAACAATTAATTGAAAAGTTGTTCAAGAATCTTGGCCGTAGTGTTATGGAAGTCTTATATATGCCAAATCTGACAAAGTCCTTTATCAATAAACATATTGAAATGCGAGGCGTAGAACATTTAGAGAAAGCCATCGCTGAAGATAAAGGTGTCATTGTTCTTACTGGACATGTTGGCAACTGGGAATGGATGGGGGCTGCCATGGCTGCTCATGGATATCCATCTACTACAATTGTTAAGAAACAACCTAATGCACAATTTACACGTCTCATGAATGAATATCGTGAGATGGTAGGTCTTGATGTGTTTGCTAGCGGTGGTAATGAAATCGTTTCTGCTGCTAAGGCGTTAAAAAAGAAAAAATTACTTGGTTTTTTAGCTGACCAAGATGGTTATATTAATGGCTTACCTGTTCCGTTTTTGGGGCAGGACTCTTCAGCGGTTATAGGACCAGCTACATTTGCAAAAAAATTTGGCTCTCCAGTAGTTCCAATTTTTGCATCTCGTAAGCCTGAAGGTGGTCATATTGTACATATTTTACCAGCCTTACATTATGTTGATACAGGTGATGAAGATGTAGATATGTACCGCTTGACTGAAGAATGTGTACGCGTTACAGAAGAATTTATTAAGGAACATCCAGATGAGTGGCTATGGTTCCAACATCGTTGGATGACTAAGATGGATCAAATTATTGATTATGATAAGAAGGTAGCTGCACGGGAGAGGGCACATGAAAAACAATAAAAAATTAATTGCCATTGTGGCCGCTATAGTGTTGGCTCTAATTGGTCTTATCGTATATATTATGAAAGACTCTGGTGATGTTAGTACCACTCAAAATCAGAATGGACAACTTGTTAACTTCCAAGGAGCTGACTTACAAGAGGAAAAAGATGGCAAGCTAGTGTGGGCTTTATCAGCTGAAAAGATTGAATATGACCCACGTACAAAAGCTATTGTCCTGACTAATTTAAAAGGTCTTTTCTATCAAGATGATGTTACGACAACAATTACAGCACCTCATGCCGTATTGACAGGCGATCGTAATTCCCTTGATATTGATCAAGGTGTTACAGCCACAAATACTGATGGTGCCGAGTTTAAAACCGATGCACTTCATTTTGATAATAAGACAAAAACGTTGACATCTAAATCTGCTTTTACTTATAACAGTAAAGATATAACATTAACTGGTGATAAACTTGAAGGCAACATGTCCTTGAAGAAAATTAAAGCTATTGGTAATGCGAAGTTAACGAAGAAGTAATGCGAGGAAATATAATGAATAAGAAAAAACAGATTGGTATGGCTATCTTAGCTATGCTTATGACAGCATCTGTTACAGCTTGGGCCGCAAATGATCCTTTGACTATTAGCGCGGATACATTATCTTATGATGGCAATACAGGGCGTGCTGATGCAAATGGTAATGTGGTAATTACACAAGCTGATAAAACAATGACTGGTGCTAATGGTTGGTACAACACAAAAACTCAAGAAGCAAACCTTGATGGTGGCGTATCCATGATTGGTTCTGATATGGCTATGTCTGCTCAATCAGTGCATAGCTACAATAACAATAAGTTCATTGCTAATGGTGGTGTTCATTTACAACGTAGTGATCGTCAAATTTTTGGCGATAAAGTTGAATACAATACAGATACAGAATATGGCCTTGTATCTGGCAATGCTCGCTTGATTGCAGAAGGGACTACATTGACAGGTAATCAAGTAGAAGGTTGGCTAAAAGAAATTCGTGCAGTGGCACAAGGGGATGTAACATTCTCTAACCCAGAACGAAATGTATCTGGCTCTGCAGAACGTGCTACCTATACACAAACTCCAAATCAAAATGATGGCGTTGTACTTTTATCTGGTTCTGCTCATGCTGTTCAAAATGGTAATGTGCTCAATGCACCAGAGCTCAAAATCCGTCTTGCCGATGATTCTGCTGAAACATTAGGTGGTCGTAGTACACTTATCATTGTTCCAAATCAATAAGGATTAAATATGTATATAGAAACCAAAAACTTAGTCAAAACCTTTAACGGGCGCAATGTAGTAGACGGGGTTAGTCTACGCGTTGATAAGGGGCAAGTCGTTGGGCTCCTAGGTCCTAATGGGGCAGGGAAAACTACATCATTCTATATGATTGTAGGCATTGAACGACCTAGTTCTGGTATCATTACCGTTGATGGCAAGGATATTACGAATATTCCAATGTATAAACGCGCTGCTGAAGGTATTGGGTATCTTCCACAAGAAGCATCAATCTTTCGTTCTATGACCGTTGAGGATAATATTCGTGCAATGTTACAAACAACATCAAAGAAATCTGATGAAATTGAAGCGATTGTGGAATCCCTCATTGAAGAATTTCATATTGGCCACGTTCGGGATCGTATGGGCATGCAACTATCTGGCGGTGAACGTCGTCGTGTAGAAATAGCCCGTTGCCTTGCGTTAGAACCGAATTTTATTCTTCTCGATGAACCTTTTGCTGGTGTCGATCCTATAGCGGTTGCTGACATTCAACAAATTATTTTGCATGTTAAAAATCGAGGTATTGGCATCTTGATTACAGACCACAATGTACGTGAAACATTGGGGATTGTAGACAAGGCTTATATTTTGAGTAGTGGTAAAATCCTCCTAGAAGGTACCCCTGAAGAAATCGCGAACAATCCAATCGCTCGTGAGCATTACTTAGGGGATAACTTTAGATTATAGGAGGGGACTATGAGATTATTAGATAAATATATACTAAAAGCCTTTGTAGGCCCGTTCCTATTTGGGGTATTTGCTTTTACCAGTATCTTTATTGGTACCGGTACATTGTTTAGAATTGCTCAATATATTACTGAATATGGGGCTCCATTATTGCTTGTTATGAAAGCCTTTGTATTGGCTTTACCAAGCATTGTTATCTTAACATTCCCTATGTCAGTTTTATTGGCTTCTCTTATGACATTTAGTCGTTTGAGTAGCACCAGTGAAATTGTTGTTATGCGTGCCGGTGGTCTTAGCTTTTTACGTTTAGCGATGCCGGTATATATCATCGCTCTTATCATCTCAATTGGGGCTGTCGCATTTAATGAATTTGTTGTACCACGTACAAATAATATGTATCAAACAATTGTACGGGAACAGATTATGAAAAATGCATCACCTCAAACACAAAATCATATCGTTTTAAAAACGATGAATGGTAATGATTTAGGTACATTGATGTATGCTAAAAGCTACAATGCAGAAACTAAAAAGTTAAGCATGATTACGGTGCAACAATTTGGTGAAGGTGGCAAGCTACAACAGGTTGAAAATGCAGATACTGCCGTTTGGAATGGTCAATATTGGGTGATGCAAAACGGCATCATTTATGATATTTCCGCTGGTGATGGTGTAGAACGTACAATGAAATTCAAGGAGCAATCCTTGCCAATTAAATCTGCACCAAAGGATATTCAACAAGATCAACGTAAACCAGAAGAATTAACAATCAAAGAATTACGTCATCAAATTAAAGCGTATAAGGCGGCGTATACGAATGCAAATAAACTAGAAATGGAAATGTACCAACGTTTTACAATTCCATTAGCTAGCTTTGTATTTGCTCTTGTAGGTGCTCCATTAGGCCTTCAAAAACAACGCTCTAGCTCATCTATTGGCTTTGGTATCAGTATTTTAATCATCTTTATCTACTATGGTGTGATGACATTTGCTGGTGCATTAGGTAAAGGTGGTGCATTGCCGACTGTATTTGCCGCATTAATTCCAGATACATTAGGTATCATTGCCGGTTTATATTTAAATTGGCGTGTATCCAAGTAACTTAGCGTATAAAGAAATAAATTTGACTTACGAAATATCGTATTTTTGAACAAAATAATTGTGTAATCTTAGGAAAGGAGGGACTCGATGTTAGTAGGTGTTAAAATATTAGTTATTATCGCCCTTATGGGTGGACTTATTGCCTACATGGGGGATAAGTTAGGCACCAAAGTTGGTAAGCGTCGCATGTCCCTCTTTGGATTAAGGCCTAAGCATACATCGATTATTGTTACTATCGTAACAGGTTTATTAGTTGCTGCTGCTACAGTAGGGGTATTAACCATTACTTCTCAAAGTGTAAGAACAGCACTCTTTGG
>CADFKY010000082.1 GCA_902834965.1 Veillonellaceae bacterium | reverse complement strand
ACGTCACCATGTTCGATACCATCTCGTACGCAGTGGTTGATATGTCCTTCAAGAATTACTTGTCCTACTTTATGTAGTGCAGATTTAGCTGCATTAATTTGGCTCAACACATCTTCGCAGGGAATGTCTTCTTCAATCATTCGATCAATAGCTTGCACTTGACCTAAGATTTTACGCAATCGACGATGCAGATTTTCTGAATCCATACACTGTTTCATATTACTCCTCCATAGGCATGTTTTTATCATCTCATATATTATACTCTATTTAAAGTTTTTAATACAACTTAATAAGTATAACTAATATGCATTAATCGGTATATATAGATATAGGGTATCATGCCGTTATTAAGATATATTAAATATATTTGTAGTATGAGTGGACGTAAAAACTAGTGTTTTACATATCTTCTTCTTGATTGATGTGATACAATACATTTAATATACCTTATATTTGTATATGTATATAAGGTATTGTATAGATGGCTAGATTATAAACCTATATTTACATGTGTTTATATTACAGACCTTTAAGAAATAGGTGAAAGAAATGAAAGTATTTCGCTACCTTCGAAACCTAGTTGTATTCGTGGTGGTCATGATTTTGGCTATGTTTATATATGACGGATACCATAGCTTTCAAGGGACAAATCGTGAGAGTAAAGCTCATACACTTGTTGAAAAACAAATAGAACAAAGTGAAGACACGCTCAGTCGTACAGATCGAATTATACGACTGTTTACATTTAGAGATAAAGTACAGATAGCTCTTAATCAACGTGTTTCAAAAGAGCATTGGGTGAAAGGGGATGTTATTCCTGAGTATACAAAAAATGCATTAATTGCTATTGAGGATAAGCGGTATTATAAACATGGAGCTATTGATGTACTCGGTATTATTCGCGCCTTGTACACAAATACCATAGCAGGTGAAACGCTGGAAGGCGGTAGTACTATTACACAACAACTCGTAAAAAATCTTTTCCTTTCCTCGAAACGCATCATGAGTCGTAAGGTAGAAGAGGCGATTCTCGCTAGTGAAATGGAACATTATTACTCTAAGGAAGAAATCCTTACCATGTATTTGAATACCGTATATTATGGTCATAATTATTATGGTATCTACGAAGCAGCTCACGGATACTTTGGGACGAGTCCCAGTCGATTAACATTGGGGCAAAGCGCTTTGCTCGCAGCATTACCTAATGCACCGTCCTATTTAGATCCTTATACGAACTATGAAGGGGCTAAAGCTCGACAAAAGCTGGTGCTCGAACAAATGGTAGACCAAGGCATGATTACACAAGCAGAAGCAGACTATGCGTATGAACAGGACTTAGAGCTTGTGGAAGAATAATTAAATTACTATTTTAGAATCTCTGTTAGCTGATTAATAATTGGCTAATAGAGATTTTTTTGATACATTTGTGTTATTAAGATGATTTTTTAGAGAGAATTTCGAGCATAAGGAGCGTAGATATTGGATAATGTTGAATTAAAGCGTTATGAAAAGGGTAACTTTTCTTCTATCTATATAGGTGTAAAACCTATAATTAAGTTTGCCATGCTTAGGCTGGAGAATTTTATAGCCTATTATTTAAGAGGTCCTGGAGGAGTAGATTATAAGTCTGAATTGCTTGATGTAGATTCCTATGCTCGTGAAATCTTTTACATTGAACAAGCTGATGCTTATAAAATTGAAAACTGGATAGTTTATTATGATGATGAACATGATTGTATGGCTGTAAGACATTGCTTTTGGGATAAAGCCTTGGATAGAGAGTTAATAATGGCTGATGAATCGTTGCGAGCTACTGTTAGAGAAGAATATATTGTTGATACAATTCCACATATTTGTAATCAGACCATTGTCAGTGTAAATGTAATGGCGAAACATAATATCCTAAATGCTATAAATGCTTTTGATACAGCAATATCTAAGATGAATATATTGGAGTTATTTAGAAATGTAGATTACTCTACAGGTAATTATAGAATTTCTAGATCTTATGATTTAGATGTTCGCATTGAAGCTATTATTAATGAAGAACAAAATGAGCTTTACTCGATTATAGGTGAAATTAAGTCTTTTATTATTGAGACTTTAAAAGAACCCCTTGATACAACTGATGATTATAAGATAGCTTTAGATTACCAATTTTCACCTATTGATATAATTTAAGGCCATATATTCCAAAGTGGTAATAAAAATAATAATTTGCTTGAACTAATAAATGATTTACAGGTATTAATAATTAGTAAACACAAAAAAAGCTATAACATATGCTGGTTTAAAATGTTGGAGCTTTATTACTCTCGAATGGTTACGTTCCGAATAATATTATATAATTGTATAAAAATAATACTTGCATTTATAATTATACAGGTGTATACTATTTTTTGTCAGAAGGAGAAAATGCTTGTCGGTAATAGAAGATACCACGGTACTTTCACAATTATCTGATACTGTATTGATTATATGAGTCTAAATAGATAGTGGTTTATGAGGTGTTATCATGGGTAAAGCAAATAAAGTAGTACTCGCATATTCTGGTGGCTTAGATACTTCTGTTATCATTCCTTGGCTGAAAGAAAATTATGGCGCTGAAGTTATTGCAGTGTGTGTAGACTTGGGCCAACCTGAGGATTATGATGCAGTTGAGAAAAAAGCGATCAAATCTGGCGCATCTAAAGCGTACATCGTTGACGCTAAGGAAGAGTTTGTAAAAGATTATGTATGGCCTACTGTAAAAGCTGGTGCAATTTATGAAGGTAAATATTTATTAGGTACATCCTTCGCGAGACCTTTAATTGGTAAAATTCTTGTAGATATTGCAAAAAAAGAAGGCGCTGATGCAATCGCTCATGGTGCGACTGGTAAAGGTAATGACCAAGTTCGTTTTGAGTTGACTATCAAAGCATTAGCTCCTAACATGAAAATCATCGCTCCTTGGAGAGAATGGGATTTGAAATCTAGAACAGACTGTATGGAATATGCTGCTAAACACGATATTCCAGTTGTAGCTACAAAATCTCATCCATATTCTATGGACCAAAACGTATGGCATTTGTCCCATGAAGGCGGCGATCTTGAAAATCCAGCAAATGCTCCTAAAGATGATGTGTACTTGGTAACACATACACCTGAACAAGCTCCAGATGAAGCTGGTTATGTAACTGTATCCTTCAAAGAAGGTGTACCTGTAGCTGTAGATGGTCAAGAAGGTACTCCATTACAATTATTAGAAAAACTCAACGAAATCGGTGCACACTATGGTGTAGGCGTTGTAGATATCGTTGAAAATAGATTGGTTGGTATGAAATCCCGTGGCGTTTATGAAAACCCAGGTGGATCCATCATCATGTATGCTCACAGAGAACTTGAATACCTTTGCCTCGACAGAGCTACATACCACTACAAAGAACTTATTGCTAACAAATACGCTGAACTTGTATACGATGGCATGTGGTTCGCACCATTGATGAACGCTTTGCAAGCATTCGTTGATGAAACTCAAAAAACTGTAACTGGTGAAGTAAAACTTAAATTGTACAAAGGCAATATTATCTCTGCTGGTGCAACTTCTCCATACTCCTTGTACAGCGAAGATTTCGTAACATTCGAAGAAGATGATGTATACAACCAAGCTGATGCGGCTGGCTTCATCAACTTGTTCGGTTTACCTCTTAAAATTAATGCATTAATGAAAGAAAAGGCAGGTAAATAATGGCTAAATTGTGGGGCGGGCGTTTCACAAAAGGCACTGATAAAGCGGTAGAGGATTTTACATCCTCTATCGCTTTTGATGCGCGGATGTACGCCGAAGATATTGCAGGCAGCAAGGCTCATGCGACTATGCTGGCAAAACAACATATTATCTCCGACGCAGATCGAGATGCTATTTTAGTAGGTTTAACGAAGATTAAAAATCAGATTGATAAAGGAGAGTTTCCGTTCTCCGTGGCTCTTGAAGATATTCATATGAATATTGAAAAACGCCTTACTGATGATATCGGTGAAGCTGGTGGTCGTTTGCATACAGGCCGCAGCCGTAATGACCAATGTGCAGTAGACTTGCACATGTACGTGCGTAAAGCTGTTGTGGAAATGGGTGAACTCATCGTAGATATGCAGAAGGCTCTCATCGAAACAGCTGAAAAGTATAGTGATGTTATCATGCCTGGCTATACGCATTTACAACGGGCTCAACCTGTATTGTTTGGTCATCATATGATGGCATACTTCTCTATGCTAGAGCGCGACTTTGACCGTTTGTTGATGGTCTTCAAACACGCAGACATCATGCCACTTGGTGCAGGGGCCTTAGCTGGTTCTACGTACGGTATTGATCAAACCTATACGCAAAAGCTACTCGGCTTCTCTCGTATTTACGAAAATAGTATGGATGCCGTATCTGACCGTGACTATGTAGTTGAATTCTTGTCCTTTGCATCTCTTGTGATGATGCATTTGAGCCGTCTTAGCGAAGAATTGATTTTGTGGTCTACCAATGAGTTTAACTTCATTGAACTCGATGATGCTCATTGCACAGGCTCTAGCATTATGCCACAAAAGAAAAATCCTGACGTATGTGAACTCGTTCGTGGTAAAACAGGTCGTACCTATGGCCACTTGTTAGGTTTATTAACTACATTAAAAGGCTTGCCACTTACCTATAATAAAGATATGCAAGAGGATAAAGAGGGCATTTTGGATGCTATCGATACAGTGCACTTTGCATTGTCCATCAATGCGGCTATGATTCGCGGCATGAAGGTTAATGGGGCGCATATGAAAGCTGTCCTCGATGATGACTTCTCTAATGCTACAGATATGGCCGATTACCTTGCGAAAAAAGGAGTTCCATTCCGTGAAGCGCATGAAATCGTAGGTAATGCTGTACATCATTGCATTGAAAAAGGTTGCGTATTGC
>CADFKY010000081.1 GCA_902834965.1 Veillonellaceae bacterium | reverse complement strand
CATAGCTTAGATTATTATCAGTCATTTGTTTATTAGGCATTGCATAATCATGATAGGAATCTTCCTGGCTTCCTTTAAAACCAATACCAATATCAGTACGATCCATCCAGCTTGATTGAACTTTTTCTCCATTATCTTTATCTGCTGCTAATGCGCATGTAGCAAAACTACATGTCAATGCTGTACATACTAAAGATTTGATAATCACCTTTTTACTAACCATAGTCTCCCCTTCTTTATATGAAATTTTCATGAAAGATACTTTTATTATATATTCTTTAGTTAGGTAAAGCAATAATATGTCTTATCCACTTTATAGCATATATATTCTCTATAGTTTATTAGTACATATATTTGAAAGTTCTACTGTTTTAAGTATTGCTAATTAATAGTTATAGTGAATCGTCTTTGACTATGATAAAATAAATATATATTATATAAATAATAAGAATGTAATATAAAATACTTTGGAGCAATACAATGAAATCAAAATCTCTTATAACTATCTTAATTATTGCTATTGTAGGTGCGTTAGCAGCAGCATGGTATTTCATGTGGTACATCCCCCACACACCGGCATATACGCTAAAAATTATTCATCAAGCAGTACAAGACAAAGATGCAGATGAAGCTTTACGCCACATAGATACAAAATCTATTGTAAAAAATATCTTAGAACGGGAAGGCAACAAATATATAGATACATCCAATCCATTTGGTAAAGCTACTATTGCAGCAGCTAAAACATTTGGTCCATCTTTAATTGAAGATGTGATGCGAAAATATATCGAGGATCCAGATAGCTTTAAGTCACAGTCAGCTACAACAGACACTAACAACACTGCTCAAAGTGATGACAATATGTCCATGGTCGATCGTCTTGTAGATGGCCGCCTCTTCAAAGAGCATGATGTAGAGGTTAAAAATATCAAATCTGAAGACGATGGAGATACAGCTATCGTAACCGTAACAATACAAAACAACAAAAAGAATATGACAAAAGATATACGAGTTTTGATGCGTCATTTAGGTGATGGCACCTGGGTTATTTATGATATTCCAGATATGGAAGACTTATATACAGTGACTCGTAAATAGCTTGTAACAAACAATAAACAATAAGTAATTATTAACTTATACGGAACCTAAAAAGGACAGTAGATACTAACATAGTATTTACTGTCCTTTTATCATTATCTATTATCTACTACCTATTACTTATTATCTATTACCGATCAAAGTCCACAATGGCTAATGTTACGGTCACCTGTGAGATGAGTCGTTCTGCATCATCCTTCATATCAAATCGCCACACATGTGAGGTTTTCCCTTTTACTAATAGTGTACCATGGGCTGTTAAAGCGCCTTCACATCGTGCGGGGCGCACGTGGTTAGCTGTAATAGATTGACCTACACCAAATTTATCAGCACCAATGAGTTCGTTACTCATCATTCCCGCTACAATTTCTGCAAAGGCTAGGGTCGCTCCTCCATTCAAGTAACCTTGCGGTTGCTTGTGAAAGTCGCCTAAGTTCATTTTTGCCACACATGTAGTATCACTTGTCATATGAGGCTTTTCAATTTGTAAAGCTTCAATCAAATTCATAGTGTTCGTTTCTCCATACAATACGCTTCTAATCTATCGTCAAAAACGGTTACACCTAGCCCATCACCATCAGGTACGTGCATTACACCATTTTTAAAAGTGAGGTCAGGATAGATGAGGTCTCGTTCAAAGTATCTATTAGAATCCGATAGGTCTCCTGCCATATAGGAATCACCTAGTGCAGCGAGTTGAGCATGGAGCATTTTAGAAACTCCAGACTCCACCATGCTACCAATCCAATACGGAATATGACTTTCTCTACAAAGATTAATAGCTGCCTTCGTTGGCACAAGACCGCCCATGCGCCCTACTTTTATATTAAGTACGTCAATTAGACCATATTCTATGGCATAGGATAAATCATCATAGCCTAATATAGATTCATCTAAACAGATAGGTGTTTCAATGTTCCAATCATCATTGTTAAGACGTTCCCACTTCCATTCCTTATAGGATTGGAGTGTCGTCATAGCAAAAGGCTCTTCTATACAAGCTAGATTCAAACCGTTAAATTGACGAACCTTGTCAATATCATCATACGAATAGCTTTGGTTCGCGTCAGCAGCTAAAACTAAGTTTGGATACTGGTTACGGATGAGAGATACTCGTTCATAACCATCTATAGGGTTCACCTTTAACTTAATGCGCTTACAACCATTTGCCACATGAGCTTCTACGGTATCTAACAATTGTTCCATCGGTACATCACCGATAACAACACCACTTTCAATTGTATCTTGTAAAGGCTGCCCCATGATATAGGAAATAGAATTTACACCAAGTCTCTCACAATGAAGATTAATAAGGGCATTTTCTACAGCGGCAACGGTCATCGGCATATGATCTCGATTCAACCAGAATTGCAACTGGCGTACATAGGTCATAAGCGGTTTAGGCCGCATCAAGCGAAGATTAAAAATATAATCATCCACTAATTTCTTCCAACATGTATCTACGGTTTCTGCGGTATAAAATGGATCTGTGAAAGCAACACATTCACCATAACCTACATAGCCTTGTTGGTCCTCGATTCGGATAACAATGGTTTCTCGCTCTTTTACCTCACCCTTGGCGGTTTTAAAATTAAACTTCATCGGTAGCTTAAGGCGATATGTAGTTATGCTTTTAAAATTTAAAATATCATTCATAGACGCCTCAATCTTCTAAACGCAGTTTATTACGCACAATTTTACCGGTGCCATTACGAGGCAATGCCGGTAAAATTCTTACATATTTAGGGATTTTATACTTTGCTAAGGAAGAAGTCATAAAGGATAAAATTGCATCTGCAGTCATACTTTCACCATCATGAAAGGCTACAAATAGTGCTGGCACTTGCCCCCATTTAGGATCAGATACAGGTACAACGGCACATTCCTTCACCGCTGACAATGTATAGACTAGGTCCTCTAATTCCTTAGGATAAATATTTTCACCACCAGAGATAATAAGGTCTTTGCGGCGATTAAGAATATATACAAACCCATCTTCATCGACATAGCCAATATCATCTGTATTAAGGTCACCGTTGATAGGTTCCTTGTCGATATACCCAGTCATAACCATAGGGCCGGTCAAATGGATTTCACCGACGCCGTCCGCATCAGGATTATCAATGCGAACCTGCATACCAGGTAATGGTTTGCCTACAGAATCTCGTTTGTGAGGGTAATCCAATACAGAGAAGGTCACACTTTGACTAAAGGTCTCTGTCATACCGTATGTCTTATAAATTGGCAACGATTTCTTTTCACAAGCATCAATAAGCGCCATAGGAATGAACTCACCGCCAAGCAGAATCACTCGTAATGTATGATGTGTAATCTTCGGTTCTAATTGTGTTAAAATCGTCGGTACTAAAGACATCATATTAATTTGATCTGACTCAATAAGTTCTAAAACCTTTGCTTCATCGTATTTAGCCAATATAGTAATAGCCGTTCCATTATAAAGTGATCGCATCAAGATAGATAATCCACTGACATGGAACAAGGGCAATACCATAAGCCAATTATCTTGGTCCGTTTTATCAAGCACCTCTTGAGACGCCTGTATATGAGCCCTAATTTGCCCCCATCGAAGTGGTACTGATTTAAACTGACCTGTTGTAGCGCTAGTGTTCATAATGGCTGCAATGACTGCATCATCAAAGTTCCAATCAAAAGTGTCCTCTAAATTCAGATTAGACAGAATGGATTCTAGCGGTTCAAACTCAATGGTACGTAGTAAACTAGGTAGTTGATTATACCGTTCTTTACTATGTAATACGGTAGTAACACCTAATTGTTTCAATTGGTTTCCGATCTCGTTGGGCTTAAGATGTACATTCAGTAACAATACCTCTTTATGGGCTAGCATAGCTGCCAGTACATAAATTGCCATAGTAACAGAGTTGTCCGATAAAATAGCTACACGTGAGCTTTCAAGATGTATCAATTCACTAGCCACATGGAGCACACCGCCATATATATCGTTATAGGTATATTCATTTATACATATGCGATCAGGATAGTGCTGTGCACCATACCGTAACCATTCCATCGTCTCACCTCGTATCTAAAGATAATGCCTTATGATTAATAATTAATAACCACAGATATTACAAGAAAGGCGCCTCATATAGAGGCGCACTTGTCGTTTTTACAATACATCCCATTCCTAGTAATAGACTGGTACTACGTTCTGATTAAGGGAATTTAGGGAATTGTTTGAAGTTCGGTTTACGTTTTTCTTTAAATGCGTCACGACCTTCTTTCGCTTCATCGATTGTGTAGTACATCAATGTAGCGTCGCCTGCGAATTGTTGTAAGCCTGCAAGACCGTCTGTGTCAGCGTTGAAGGCACCTTTCAACATGCGCAATGCCATTGGGGACAATTCAAGAATTTCGTTACACCATTGAACTGTTTCTTCTTCCAATTTGTCGAATGGTACAACACAGTTAACCATACCCATTTCATAGGCTTGAGCAGCTGTGTATTGACGGCAAAGGAACCATACTTCGCGAGCGCGTTTATGACCGATCATGCGAGCCAAGTAACCTGCACCGTAACCAGCATCGAAGGAACCTACACGAGGACCAGTTTGACCAAATTTAGCATTTTCAGAAGCGATGGTAAGGTCACATACGATATGCAATACATGGCCGCCACCGATAGCAAAACCGTTAACCATAGCGATGACAGGTTTTGGGATAACGCGAATCAAACGTTGCAAATCAAGAACGTTCAAACGAGGTACATTATCTTCGCCTACATAACCACCATGGCCGCGTACGCTTTGGTCACCACCGGAGCAGAATGCTTCTTTATCTTCACCTTGACCGTGGTTTGCACCAGTCAATACGATTACGCCTACTTCGTTAT
>CADFKY010000080.1 GCA_902834965.1 Veillonellaceae bacterium | reverse complement strand
TAACAATGAGACGTTGGATTATGCATGTTGATATGGATGCATTCTTCGCGTCCATAGAACAACTGGATCATCCAGAGTATAAAGGCCACCCCGTAATCGTGGGTGGTCTTTCTTCACGTGGTGTGGTAGCTACCTGTTCCTATGAGGCCCGAAAATTTGGTGTTCACTCTGCGATGCCAATCTCGAGGGCTAAGAAACTCTGTCCTGATGGGATCTATGTATATCCTCGAATGGATCGCTATAAAGAGGTGTCGAACCAAATTTTTTCCATTATGAAAGAATTCACCCCTTATATTGAGCCTCTATCTATTGATGAAGCATTTCTTGAAGTGAGTGGCATGTCTACCATGTATAGTGGTCCTAAAGAGCTAGGACGAGCCATTAAAGATCGTGTATTTGAGAAAACAGGACTTATTATTTCTGCAGGCTTAGCACCCAATAAATTTCTTGCTAAATTGGCCTCTGATTTAGATAAACCCGATGGTCTTGTGGTCATCCCATACGGTCGTGAAAAAGAGGTGCTGGCTCCTTTGCCTATTAAACGTATTTGGGGTGTTGGTCCTCGGACAGAGAAAATTTTGAAAGCCGGTGGCTTTCACGTGATGCGTCATATTCAGTCTTTGCCTGATGAAAGCAGTTTAATTCCTCTCGTGGGAAATCAGGCAAAACGCATATGGGAACTGGCGAATGGTATCGATGATAGACCTGTTGAAACAGATCGCAAGATACAATCGATTGGAGCGGAGGAAACTTACGAAGAAGACCTCACCGATGGCCGTGCTATTGAATTAGAGTTTAGGTACTTTGCAAACCGTTTATCGAAACGGCTTCGGAGACGTACCCTTCATGGACATACTGTATCTATCAAGGTTCGGTATGATGATTTTACCACCGTATCACGGCAGAAGCGGCTAGATACACCGTCAGACCAGGAACATGTATTTTTCGAAACAGCATTGATTCTGTGGAATAAATTGATGCAGGATAAGACGAGTAAGCGGCCTAAAGAATCTAAGAAAGATACGGAACCGTTAGGGGCCACTACAAAGGTAAAGTCTACGAATTTTAAATGTAGTAGTTCTAAAGGGATTACCTGTATGGATCCGCCTGGCCCTATACGACTATTAGGTCTTACTGTGAGTGGTCTCGATGAGGAGGTTCCTATGCAGGATAGTCTCTTTGATTCCCCACAGGATGAAACAGAGGATAAGCTTGCTAGCGTGTTAGACTCCTTAGAGTCTAAATTTGGTGAGACTGCTGTTATGAGTGGTGCATTATGGCAGCGCTTTCACGGAGACAATGGAATACGTAGAAAACGGTCAGAGTTGAAAGCGGCCGTGGATGCACAGCTTGGTCAAGAGGATGGGGCATCTACTAAAGTTAATGCAGGCTCGACTAAAGAGGCTAATCGGTCTACAGTTGCAGATACACACGCATCTATTGAAGGACCTAAAAAGACCGTCAAAAAGGACTTATAAAGTTTATATTGAATACTTTCGCTAATATAATTGTTCATGTTACAATATGAGTGTAGTGTTAATAAATTACCGCAAGAGAGGTATAGATATGAGTTTATTTCGTGTGGCCATCCATTATGGCGTAAACAGTAATGGTTTCTTGTCCTATGACACAGAAACAAAAACAGTGTCCGTAGATTTACCTGAACAAGAGTGGGTCGATAAGGTAATCGCTTACTTGAATAATGAACATGCTATTGAGCATGCTACAGGTCTTGATACGTATGAACGGTTGACCGTAAAACCATTAGAATCTTTGGATAACCTTAAGTTAGCTTTAACACGTATGTGGGAAGCTATCGACGTACAAGTCGACTGGAGCCGTCCAGCATAAATTGAATGAAAACACCTTGTGATCTACAAGTTAGTAGAAACAAGGTGTTTTTTGTTTTGCGTATTTTTATAGCTATATCTTAATAGGTTTTAAATATATAGCATTGAAATTCTCATTTTAAAATTATAAATGATATCGTGTATACAAGATTTATAAAGGTTTAGGGTTGTTATGTTAAAAAATTTGTGTTATTCTAATTACAGATTAATGGATAATAATTATCCGTTAATAATATTTATCTTAATTGAGATGTATAATCTAAAAAATTATGTAAAGTAAATTACTTTCATTTGGATCTCTAAGTAGGAGTTTGTAACATGAATAATGAAAAGAAACTAACAACAGCCTTTGGTGCTCCCGTACCAGATAATCGCAATTCTGCTACAGCAGGTAAACGTGGTCCTGTATTGATGCAAGATGTTTGGCTCATGGAGAAATTAGCTCATTTTGAGCGCGAAGTGATTCCTGAACGCCGTATGCATGCTAAAGGATCCGGTGCATTTGGTACTTTCACAGTAACCAATGACATTACAAAATATACGAAAGCAAAAATTTTCTCTGAAGTGGGCAAGCAAACGCCATTATTCGTGCGTTTCTCTACAGTTGCCGGTGAACGCGGTGCAGCCGATGCAGAGCGCGATATTCGTGGCTTTGCCGTAAAGTTCTATACGGAAGAAGGGAACTGGGACCTCGTAGGTAACAATACACCTGTATTCTTTATCCGCGATCCATTGCAATTCCCTGACTTGAACCGTGCTGTAAAACGGAATCCAAAAACAAATCTTCGCGATGCGACAGCAAACTGGGATTTCTGGACTAGTTTACCAGAAGCAATCCACCAAGTAACAATCGTTATGAGTGATCGTGGTATTCCTAAATCTTATCGCACAATGCATGGTTTCGGTAGTCATACATACAGCCTTATTAACGAAAACGATGAGCGCGTATGGGTTAAATTCCATTGGGTTTGCCAACAACCGATTGAAAATCTTTCCGACGCTGAGGCGGCTAATGTGGTAGCTAGTGACCGTGAAAGTCACCAACGTGACCTCTTTGAGGCTATTGAAAGAGGCGATTTCCCTAAATGGAAATTATGCATCCAAGTGATGACGGAAGAACAAGCTAACAATATGCCATACAATCCATTCGATTTAACAAAAGTATGGTATCATGACGAATTCCCATTGATTGAAGTCGGTGTGATGGAACTTAATCGCAATCCAGAAAACTATTTCCAAGATGTAGAACAGGCTGCATTTGCACCAACAACTATCATTCCAGGCGTATCTTTCTCTCCTGATAGAATGCTTCAAGGTCGTTTGTTCTCCTATGCCGATGCGCAACGCTATCGTCTAGGGGCAAATTATTATCAAATCCCTGTTAATGCCGCTAAATGCCCTGTAAATATCTATCATCGCGATGGTCAAGGTCGTATAGATGGAAACCATGGGTCAACAATTGGGTACGCACCAAATAGCTTTGGTGAATGGGCTGAACAACCAGAATTCAAAAATCCTCCTCTCGATGTATCTGGTCCAGCTTACCAATATGACTTCTATGAAGACGACTCTGACTTCTTCACACAACCAGGTAAATTGTTCCGCCTCATGAGCCCTGAACAACAACAAGCCTTGTTTGATAATACCGCAGCGGCTATGAATGGTGTACCTGATTTTATCAAAGAACGTCATGCAAAACATTGCTATCAATGCGATCCTGCTTATGGTGAAGGCGTTGCGAAAGCCTTGGGCATGAACATCGATTTTAGCGATGTAAAATAAGACTAACTATACTATTTAAACAATATTAAAATAGTTTATCTAAACAATACTAACGATTGAAAAGAACTTTCTTAACTAATAACACTTTCACATTTATACAAAATACTAATCTATAAAAATCTAAATTCACACAAAATTTTTATACACTGACACCAATTATCTTATAAACACAAATAAATAACCCCCCTTGAAAGAGCCTTTGCTAATCATATCTAAACTAAATGTTATTAAAGATATGTAGCAAAGGTTCTTTTATTGTGTTAGTAATATACAAATTTTAAAAGGATTTTAGTATAACTATGTAGAATTATATGATGTGTTGAATTTGCACGAAATGTTACATGTGAATAGGAGGCAGTTATGAAATCTAGTAGTTTGGCATGGTATGTGATGGTGGCTTGCATGGGAGGAAGTCTTTGTGTTGGATCTGTAGTACAGGCGAATTCTCCAGCGACGGTGAAAGCAAATAACTCTGTTCCCGCAGCTATTGTAATGCAAGCCCAAGCAGTTCAGCCTGTTACTGTTACAGCAGCTAAGAATGATAAAGTTAGTGCTGCAGCAAATCATACAGTAACTAATAATGCAGTAGCTAATAATGTAGTAGCTAATGATGTAGCGGCACAGGAAGCCCTCAAGCAAAAACAACAGTACCAAGCCGAAACTGAAACGATGGGCTTGCTATGGATGCGCACCTCTGCAGAGTACAGAGCGTTGGCGTATCAAGGGTACAATGTGGCAATGAATGCCGTTAAGATGGCTGTTACAGATCCATCTCATCAAAGAAAACCTTTAGCTATCGTTCTTGATGCGGACGAAACAGTAGTGGATAATACCAAGTTGATGGGTGAAAGCATTGTAAATGGTAATGGCCGTTTTGATGCTCCCTGGTGGCGTCAAGCCGTGCATCAAGGCAAATCGCAAGCCATGCCTGGCGCCGTTGAATTCCTAAATGAAGTACATAAACAAGGGGTAGAAATCTTCTATGTTTCAAACCGTTACGCACCTGTAAATCTTGATGTAACGATACAGAACTTTAAAGAACTAGGATTCCCATCTGTCGATAAAGACCATGTACTACTATTCGAAAAAGACTCTGATAAACAACCTCGCTTTGATATGATTGCTAAAAAATATTATGTCGTTGTATATATGGGCGATAACACCGGTGATTTTCCTATTGGCACAAAAGGTAAGACCTTAGCTGAAAGAAATGCTATCATCGATGCTCATAAAGAGGACTTTGGTACTACCTTTGTAGTATTTCCAAACCCTGCCTACGGATCCTGGGTAAGTTCTTTAGCGAAAGGCTATCAAAATCTGAGCCCAGAAGAACAAAAACAAGTGAATAACCAATACCTACAACAATAAGGACGCC
>CADFKY010000079.1 GCA_902834965.1 Veillonellaceae bacterium | reverse complement strand
CCATATCTTGTACGCCTACGATTTGTGTTTCAATAACACTGGCTACCGTATCATTAACAACTTGAGCCGTTGCACCTGTATAGGCTGTGTTAACACGCACTGTAGGAGGAGAAATTTGTGGATATCGAGCTATCGGAAGGTTCATCATAGAAATGAGACCTACCAAGGTAATAACAATGGCTATTACAATGGCAAAGATAGGTCGATTAATAAAGAATTTCGACACGATCTAGCCCCCTTCTATTTTGTAGCTTTTAATTGTTCTTTTGAAAGCAATTTTGCATTTACTTTCGCACCGTTTTTAACCTTAGTTAAGCCATCAACGATGATTGTGTCTCCAGGCGCTAAACCTGCTTTAATAATTGTATCGCTACCACTTGTACCGCCAACTTCAACACTTTTTTGTTCTACTACACCATCAGCATTTACAACAAAGATAAAGTTTTTATCCATGATTTGAAGAATAGCGCGACTAGGAACAAGAATAGCATTTTTAAGTTTTTGACCAGGAGAAATTACTGTAGCAAACATATTTGGCAACAACAAATGATCAGGATTTGGGAAGGACGCTTTCAACACAAGCTTACCTGTAGATTGGTCGAGGCTTTTTGCGGCTTGAACAATAGTACCAAATTGGTTATAAGTGTCACCATCAGCAAGTTTTAATTGAATATTTGGACCATTGGAATCATCGCCAGTTGGATTTTTCATGAAGTCAAGATATTCTTGCTCTGTCATACTAAATTCAACAAAGATAGGATCGATAGAATCAATAGTTACTAATGTTGTAGAACCTGCTTGTACAAATGTACCCATATCGATATCATCCATACGTAATGTACCAGAGTATGGTGCATATACCATTGTATCGCCATAGTTATCTTGAGCAATTTTTACGGATGCTTCGTATGCTTCATAAGCGGCCTTAGCTTGTTCTACAGTACTGCGTTGTGTATCTACACGTTGTTGCGCAATAGCATCTTGTTGAGCTAATGTTTCATAACGATTAAGGTCTACTTCAGCATTTTTATAGTTTGCATTAGCTTGAGCAGCTTGTGCTTCTGCATTAGCAAGAGTAGCTTCGTATTGACGAGAATCGATACGATATAATGGCTGGCCAGCTACAACTTGCTCCCCGCCTTTAACAAATTTTTCAACTACGTAACCAGATACACGAGCATGTACAGCTACAGAGTTTTCTGCAACTACTGTACCAGCATAGGTTTGGTTTACCTGTGCATCACTTGCAGTAATTTTGTATGCATTGACACTCACGTCGCCTGCTTGCTGTTGATTACTGCCACAACCAGCAACCATTACAGCGGATACAACGAGAGCCGCTAACATACGGGAATAACGGAACTTCATTATCTGTACTCCTTTACACGAAACTAATCATCTATGTGTCATAATTACATAAATATCTTTATATATTTTACAGGATTCTATAGGCAAAGTCAATTTTTTCGATACCCTACTACCTTTGTAAAACCTAGATAAAATCTAAATAGTTCCACATTCATTGTATACAACAAAAGCGATAAAAATTATTGACTTTCATCATTTTTTGTGTACAAAAAAATGCTAGGAGCATAGAAATTCTTACCAAGCATTCTATACTACTAGCATATTTATTCAATATGGTGGAGATGAGGGGAGTCGAACCCCTGTCCAGAAGTGTTGCCATATAGACTTCTCCGAGCACAGTCTATGATTTAAGTCTCAGGTTGCTACCGCTCACAGACAAGCTACACAACCCCAGTTCATATTGTCTCGCCTAATTCATATGAACAACTGAATTAAGCCAGCCTACGGTTTGACGTCCATTCACACTTGGTAGGCACAAGTATGAGGGACGTAGCTTATGCAGCTAATGCAAAATTTTCTTCTGCGTTTAAATGTTTTCCCACCGTTTAACGGCCTCATGGAACGCCGACTCGCTATCTATACCACACGCACCCCTGTCGAAACCTTTACATCCCCGTGCGTCGGTTTCATAATTATAAGCCTATTTAGTAGTACTGTCAATTCAACCAAAACTTCTCTAGACCAACATTCTTACTTACTTTACTGTCTGCATCGCTTTATGTAATGTATGACATACATAATCTATTTGTTCTTTATTATGAGCAGCTGTAACGGTCAATCGAATTCTACTTTCACCAATAGGTACTGTAGGCGGACGAATAGCTGTGCCTATAATCCCAGCCTCATATAGATAATCAGACACTGCAAGTGTATCATCATTACGCCCTATTAATATTGGAAAAATTGGCGTTTCATTGGTAGCATTAATTCCCAAGGAAGTCAATTGGTCTGCCATATAGTTTACATTTTCATGTAAACGCCCCAAAACAGATCTATCTGACTCAAGAACCTGTAATGCAGCTAGGGCCGCCCCTATATCTGCAGGAGATAAAGCTGTGGAGAATATGAAGCTACGGCTTGTATTAACTAGATAATCAATAATAGTACTATTGGCTGCAACATAACCCCCAACAGATCCTAATGATTTACTCAACGTACCGAGTTGAATATCTATCTCTTTCTCTAAATTGAAATAAGCAGCCGTACCATGACCATTACCAATTGTTCCTGTTGCATGAGCATCGTCTACCATGAGCAATGCATTGTAGTCACGACTTAATTCATATAATTTATCGAGTGGTGCAATATCGCCATCCATACTAAATACACCATCTGTAACAATCAGCTTTCGTGCATTACGATCTACTTGTTTTAATAAGTACTTTAATTCGTCTACATCACAATGGCTGTATGCCTTTACAGCCCCTCTACTCAATCTACACCCATCAATAATACTAGCGTGATTTAGAGCATCGCTAAAAATGATAGTATTCTTATCAGCTATAGAAGAAATAGTTCCTACATTAGCCATATAGCCTGTATTAAATACGAGGGCTTTTTCAGTATTCTTAAATTTTGCTAATTCGTTTTCTAGCTCTGTAAATAATGGAAACGTACCAGATACGAGGCGCGATCCACCAGATCCAGTTCCATATTGTTGAGCTCCTTTTACAGCCCCTTCTATTACGCGGGAGTCAAAGGTAAGGCCTAAATAATTATTTGAAGCCATCATCAAATATTCTTTATCATCTCGCTTCACGCGCACTGCATCTATAGGGCAGAATTCTTTTAAGGTTCGTAAATTATGGTTCTGTACCTTAGTGTCTAATTGTTTTTTAAAAAATTCGTACATGTTATCTCCGTTGAACAAGTACAGGAGCACTCTCCAAATACTCAATTACACTTTCACTATCTATATCAGACCGTACAAAGAAAACCCGTCCCCCTATATTAGATCCTAATTCTTTCATATTGGGAATTCGATGATATACACCATTACAGGCCACATAGCCTACTGTATAATCTGGATCATCAGACCAACATAATTCACCAACAACACCCTCTGCGGATTGAACTTTAGAGGCCAATACTAAAGCCTCTCTCATATGTTCATTATCACCTAATGCATAAGAGTCAAAAGAGTCCATATGACTAACACGTACTCCGCGGTCACCTGTATCTAAGCGCTTACCAGTAATTGCATCTACTAACATAGCACCGCGCATAGATTTCTCTAAACCTTGTAACAAAGATATAGCTTTATAAACAGCTACCTCACTAATAGTAGGACCTTGTAAAAGTTCAGTCCCCAATTGATGGGATTCAGAAATGCTACTAGTTTTATGTTCTTCTACCTTTAAACAGTCAATATATCTAATCTTCTCCGGTGGGATCAAATCCACTGTGATATTGATAAAATCAGCTGTTCCTTTACTGTGATGCAGTGCACGTTCAGCTAAGGATTGTGCTATAGCGCCAATATCCTCTAATTTTACAATACGCTCTGCCCCAGAAATATGATGGCCCCCGTTTTCATGGGGACCACCTTGTGCTGCACGCATGCGTACACTATATAATTCATTCATTATGATACCTTACCTTTTATAATATTGTTTTGATGTGCATGGCTATGAATTTTACGGAATACTTTTACAAATACTGGAGCCATAATGACTGTAAAAATCATGCCAGGTACTGCTAATGCAACCATAGGTAATGCGGCCTTACCAATATATACAGACAAGGTCAATCGTGCTAATGCAGATGCAATTGGGCCTGAAATCATAATACCGATCAAGTGATTATGGCACATCCAAAGGATTAACCCTACAATAAGGCGGAATTGCATAGCAATCATAACATTTAATATAGTTTGAGTACCTAGTGCTAAGCCAATTAAGCTAGATAGACATCCACTAATAATATACTTTTTAAATCCGAATACGGCACATATTGCTACCGCCAACGGGGCCGATAATTGAAATTCTATACCTGGAATAACATTAGGTATTTTAATAGCCCCTAATACAGTAATCATAGCCGTTAAAATAGCGACCTCTGTAATGTACCGAATGTTCTGATTCATGATGTTTCTCCTCTACTTAGAAAATGTCAACCACAAACACGACTCTTTGTTTACATTATAAATTCAATATACATATTTATCAACTAAAAATACAGAGTAAGTTGACAAATATCACAAAAAAATCGAGCCATTATGACTCGATTTCTTTATTTTAATATTTTTGTTGTTCTTTAAGTCTCTTAGCAATATCTCGCTTAGCATCGCGTTCTGCCATATCTTGACGCTTATCATACAGCTTTTTACCAGTTACAAGACCAACGGTTACCTTTACATAACCATGACTGAAATGGAAATTGAGCGGCACTAAAGAGAATCCTTTCTCCTTAACCTGAGCATGCAGTTTATTGATTTCAGATTTATGCATCAACAATTTGCGAGTTCGTTCAGGTTCATGATTAAAGCGGTTCCCCTGTTCGTATGGACTAATGTGAACGCCATACAATAAGAGCTCACCTTTATCAATGCGACAAAAGCTGTCTTTTAGGTTCAGCTTACCTTGACGTATGGATTTAATTTCAGTACCTGTCAAAGCAATACCTGCTTCATAGGTTTCATGAATAT
>CADFKY010000078.1 GCA_902834965.1 Veillonellaceae bacterium | reverse complement strand
AGAAAAACGTACCTATCGCAACTGTGGCGGGTACATTAGCAGTGGCAGTGGTTTACATCTTGTCCACAAATGTTATGGCCGGTATCGTGCCTAACATCGACTTATTAAATTCTAACGCACCATTTGGTTTAACATTCGTATACATGTTCAATGATACAATTGCAAACATCGTGATGGCTGCAATGGTTATTTCTTGCTTTGGCGCTTTACTTTGCTGGCAATTCACATTGTCTCGCGTATTTAAAAGCGCAGCGGAACATGGTTACTTCCCTAAAGTGTTCGCTCGTGTAAATAGTAAGGATGCTCCTGTTCGTGGCGTATTCATTCTACTTGCTGTTGAAACATTACTTACATTGTTCACTGCAAGTGATTCCTTGCGTGAGCAATTTGAAGTATTGGTAAATTTGGCGGTTGTAACTAACGTAGTACCATATGTATTGTGCATCTTAGCAGTACCTACAATGATGCGTATGGCTGGCGTAGCTGAAAGCCGCATTAAACGCTCTAACTACGTATTTGGTGTTGGCGTTATCTACTGCTTGTATGCTATTTACGCATGTGGTGTTGATGCTATGCTCGGTAGTGCAGTGGCAGTAAGCATTGGTCTTGTGATCTATGTTTTGCGTAAAGCGTGGGCTACACGCAAAGCGCACCGCTTACAACAAAGTATCGATTAATTAAATAACTCTCGTCTTATAAGAGGCTGTTACTAAGTAACAGCCTCTTTTTGGTATATTAATCAGACTTATTAATTATGGTTTTATTAATTATATATAATTGATAGTTGCTAAAGTGATTAAAAGTTTTTTCGGTATGTATAAAAAAAATTCATGAGAAAATTACCATTATCATAATAATTAATATATATACAGTTGTATACAGTTAATATAGTAAAAAATCATATATATAAAATAATTCGTATAAGTTTATACATGAATGTGACCTTAATTACTAATTAATAATTTTTATTAGTATAAAAATTATATTGAGAATTCACGATATACACATACCCCTAAGGGGTATGTGTATTGTAAACAGGATATTAATATAGTATATTAATAATCGATAAAAGTGAATGAACTAGTGAGTGTCGGTGTTCACCGAGCGTAAAAGAGGAAAATGGGTGAAAATCCCATACTATGCAAATAGCTGTAATGAGGAGCAAGGTTTCATTATAGGGTCACTGGGAAACTGGGAAGGCCGAAATGTTGCGATGAGTCTGAGTCAGAAAGCCTGCTCTAAATGTATGGTATGCATATACTGTGCTTAATTTAGGTTAGTCAGGCGACTAGCTTTTTTTGTTCCTCAGGGAGCTATATTTTTTCTTATTTTTGCGTATTACTGCTACGTTGAGTGGGAGGTATCCTTAGTTTTTCATTTGATTTGTTGTTAGTGTTTAGAGAGTTTAGGAGGCGCCTATGGGTAAACGATTTGCTAAACATTTGGGACAATTTATTGTAACCTTGTTTGGCATCACATTTTTGACATTTTGTCTCACTTATTTAGCACCAGGCGATCCAGTAACGATGTTACTAGAAACGGCAGATACTATTGTATCTCAGGAGCTTATCGATGAAACTCGAGCTCAGCTTGGGTTAGATAAACCGTTTATAGTGCAATATGCAAACTGGGTTGTGAATGCTGCACAAGGTGACTTAGGGATGAGTTACTCGGCTAAAAAGCCTGTTGTAGATCGTATGTTAGAGGCTTTGCCAGGGACAGTTATGTTAGCGGGTACAGCATTAGTATTTACATTGCTCTATGCATTGCCGGCAGGGATTATAAGCGCCTTAAATCGAAACAAATGGATCGACTATCTGTTGCGCACTGCTTCCTTTGTAGGCGTGTCTATGCCATCATTCTGGTTAGGCCTTGTATTGATTTATATCTTTGGTCTTAAATTAGGGCTCGTTCCTATTGCGTCCTCTCGTGTAACTCCAATCGGTGTAATTCTACCAGCCGTTACATTAGCTGTTGTAGTTGGGTCCAAGTACATGCGTCAAGTTCGTCTTGTTATTCTTGAAGAAATGCAAAAGGATTATGTCATCGGCGCACGTGCTCGTGGTGTGAGTGAGATGAAAATTTTATTCGGTCATATTTTGCCTAATGCAGTATTACCACTCATTACTATATTAGGCGTTCTCATCGGTTGGCTATTAGGCGGTGTTGCAGTTGTTGAAATGGTATTCTCCTGGCCTGGCCTTGGGAATATGGCGGTATATGCCATTACCATGCGCGACTATCCATTGATCGAAGGTTTTGTGTTATGGGTTGCTATTGCATATATGTGTGTCAATGCTCTAGTTGATGCATCCTATGTTCTGTTGGACCCTAGATTGAAAAGGGAGAGAGCATAATGAAAGAATTTATTCAGAAACATAAATTGTTCTCTTTCTACACTGCATTGATGCTTGTCATCGTATTCATTGCTATCTTTGCACCATGGCTTGCGCCGGGAGATGCTTTCACATCGGATATGTCTAAAGCATTACAAGCCCCTAGTGCTCAGCATTGGTTTGGCACCGACAAACTGGGTCGTGACGTATTGTCTCGTATCATTTATGGTACTCAATTATCCTTGTTCATGGGTGTATCCATCGTAGTGATTATGGTAAGCATTGGTACTATTATCGGTGCCATAGCCGGTTATTTCGGCGGGAAAATCGAAATGGTCCTCATGCGTTTTGCGGACATTATGCTATCCTTCCCGGGTGTAGTATTAGCCATTGCCATTGCAGGTATTTTGGGTGGTAGTATTATGAATACGATTTTGGCATTATCTGTAGTAGGTTGGGCAAAATATGCTCGTTTGGTACGATCTATGACATTGAAAGTTCGTGGCGAAGAGTATGTAACGGCTGCTGTCATGATGGGGGCATCTACATCAACTATTATTAGACGTCATATCATTCCTAATATTATGCCTCTTGTTGTTACAACAGGTGCACTAGATATTGGGGCTATTATGATTGAGGTTGCTGGTCTTTCCTTCCTTGGATTTGGTGCTCAACCACCAACACCAGAATGGGGCCTTATGCTTAACGAAGGTCGTCAATATTTACAAACCAGTCCATGGCTGATGGCCTTCCCTGGTATGTCCATCCTTATCGTAGTTGCTATCTTTAACCTTTGGTCTGATTCCTTGCGCGATGTAGTGGATCCTAAAAATCAAGGTTAGTTACGTGTGATACTTATTTATGGATAGCTTTTTGAAAGTTGTTGGATGAATAAATAAGTAATACTGTGGTTTTTCCATTATGACTATTATGGTTTGTAGTAGTTATGATGTGTATGTTTTATGTTTATATGTAATTGTACAAGGAGATTTTATATGAAAAAATCTTGGAAAAAAGCCCTCTTAGCAGGTCTTAGCATTGTAATGATGGGCTCCTTTATCGCTGGTTGCGGCTCTAATAATGGTGCTGCTAATAAGGATGTTTTAAAAGTTGGTGTAACTAACTTTGCATCCACATTAGAACCTACTGAAAACTTCTTCGCTTGGGTTGTCATGCGTTATGGTGTAGGCGAAACATTGGCGAAGTTTGATGAACAAATGAAACCACAACCTTGGATTGCATCAAAATGGGAAGTATCTCCAGACCATAAAACGTGGACTTTCACAATCAATGACAAAGTGAAATTCTCTAATGGTAAAAAAGTTGATGCTGCAGCTGTTAAAGCATCTATCGAACGGGCTTTTGAAAAATCCAATCGTGCAAAAACATTCTTTGAATATGACTCTATGGAAGCTAATGGTCAACAATTAGTTATTCATACAACAAAAGAATATCCTAATATGCCTGGCCTTTTAGCGGATCCGTTATTCCTAATCGTTGATGTACAAGCTGAAAAAGATGGCCGTAACTTTGCGAAGGAAGGTCCTATCGGTACAGGTCCATACATAGTTAAATCTTTCACAAAAGAACGTGCTGAAATGGCGGCCAACGAAAATTACTGGGATGGTACAGTACCTTTCAAAACTGTAGAAATTCCTTCTATCGACGATCCTAATACGCGTGCTATGAGCTTGCAATCTGGTGATGTTGATATGGCGGTTAACATCGGTGCTGGTGAAATGGGCTTATTCCAAAATAACGATAAGTTCAAGGTTGATGAAATTGCATCCCTTCGCGTAGTATTGGCTCGTATTAACCAAAAAGGGATTCTTGGTGATGACAAAGTTCGTGCTGCTGTTATCTCTGCCACAGACCGTAAAAACTATGCTGATGTATTGTTAAAAGGTACATTCATTCCTGGTTCTGCTCCAATTCCACCATCCATGGACTATGGTTTCAAAGATTTGAAAGATCCTAATGCATATAATCCTGATCGTGCAAAACAATTGTTAGCCGAAGATGGTTGGAAAGATACTGATGGGGACGGCATCCTTGATAAAGATGGTAAACCATTAACATTCAACTTCGTAGTATATAATTCTCGTGCTGAATTGCCACTTTATGCAGAAGCTGTTCAAGCTGACCTCAAAAAAGTTGGTATTGACATGAAAATTAAAACAGTTGACTATAACTTGATCGATAAAATGGGTCAAGATGGCGACTATGACATGCTTATCTCCAATATCGTAACGGCTAATACAGGCGATCCAATCTGGTTCTTGGCTAACTACTGGCATACAAATGACAATGGTTCCAACCCTCAAAACGGTTCTGGTTACTCCAATCCACAAGTTGACCAATTGTTAGATGCTGCTGAAACTGAATTCGATCCTGCAAAACGTCGTGACTATGCAATTCAAATTCAACAATTATTGATGAATGATGGTGCTGCATTGTTCTTAGGTTACCCTAAAACTAATATCGTTACTGGTTCTTACTTGAAAGGTGCTGTCATGTACCCAAGTGATTACTACTGGATTACTAATAAAATTACAAAATAGTAAGGAGCTATAATGGCAGAAAACATACTAACTGTAGAAAACCTTAACATCGCGTACCAAGGTGTGCCTGCTGTTATGGATGTAAACTTTACCTTGGAACGCGGTAAGGTATTGACCATTGTAGGGGAATCTGGATCCGGTAAAACTACCGTGATCCG
>CADFKY010000077.1 GCA_902834965.1 Veillonellaceae bacterium | reverse complement strand
CATAAACGAGGTATGATTGTTCTTGTTGATGAAGCGCACGGCCCTCATTTACCATTTTCAAATACATTACCTATCGAGGCCATTGCAGCAGGTGCAGACTTAGTGGCACAGAGTACGCATAAATCGGTAGGCTCATTAACACAAACATCGTGGTTATTAGGGCAAGGTGAAAGAATTAATAAACGTCGCATTACACAAATGCATCAAATGTTACAAAGTACGAGTCCAAATTATATTTTTCTTGCTTCCTTAGATATGGCGCGTCATCAATTGGCTACAGTAGGTGAAGACCTAATTCGTCGAACCGTGGAATTGAGCTTATATTTACGTAGTGAATTACATAAGATTTCTGGTATTACTACTATGGAATACAGAGACATAGAAGATCGAGTGGTAAACTATGACTGTACCAAGGTACTCATCGATGCTAAAGAACTAGGTCTTACAGGTGTTGCATTTGAACGGATGTTACGAGAACATCGTATTGAGGTGGAGTTAGTACAAGCTCATCATGTACTAGTACTCATTACCATTGGCGATACAAAAGAGTCAATAACTGCTCTTATTCAAGCAGTACGGTCTATCAGCGATACGGTGTTAAGTACATCTCATGAATCAAATGATACGAAGGATGAGAATTTGCAAAACCTTAGCAAAGATTCAGCTTTATTGCCTGAGCCTATTGTAAGAGTAACGCCTCGTAATGCTATGTATGCCAATCGGGAGCAAGTACGGTTACAAGACGCACTTCATCGTATAGCAGGAGAGACAATTGCTTATTATCCTCCAGGGATTCCTTGTGTAGCAGTAGGTGAAGTGATTAGTGAGTCTGTGTTACAATATATAGAGAATCGTAAGGCTCTAGGTTATGTACCGAATGGGGCTGATGATATGACATTGGAAACAATTTGGGTGTTACAGGAGTAATTATGGGGACTTTAATCATACTAGAAGGTGGAGATGGCAGCGGTAAGGCTACACAAACTAAACTATTAGTAGAGCGATTAACCAAGGAAGGTCATGCAGTTAAATCTGTAAGCTTTCCGAATTATGATAGCGGTGCTGCTATGCCTATAAAAATGTATCTAGCTGGAGAATTTGGCAAAGATGTGCATGATGTAAATCCTTATGTGGCAAGCTCCATGTACGCTATCGATCGCTTTGCTTCCTTTAGAACTGATTGGGAACAGTTCTATAAAAATGGTGGTATCATTATTGCAGATCGTTATACTACATCTAATATGGTGCACCAAATGGTAAAATATGACGATTTGAAGGAACGTACTGCATTTTTAGATTGGCTTGAAGACTTTGAGTTTAATAAATTTGGCTTGCCTACACCTGATGCGGTATGTCTCTTAGACATGCCTCTTGAAGTGAGTGAAGCCCTTATGGCAGAGCGCACTGGTAAAACGGGAGGTAATACAGGGGATATTCATGAAGGAAATCATCAGTATTTAGTAGCTGTTCACGATGCTTATGAAGAGCTAGTAAAACGCTACGGATGGCACCGAATTCCTTGTGCAACTAAAGACAATGCAAGTCAATATGCATTACGCACTATTGAAGAAATTCATAACGATGTATATCAAGCAGTAGTAAATCTACTACCTTAGGATAGGGCGACTCTTTTAAAAGTCGCCTTTTTCTTATATAATATTAATATTGAGCATGTATTGATAGGAGGAGCTATGACATATTTTGATTCTATAATTGGTCAAGATTCGATCAAGGCACACCTATCGGAACTTGTAAGTCGTAATGCATTACCGCATAGCCTTTTGTTTTATGGTGAAGCAGGTCTTGGTAAGCTAGATATGGCCATAGGTCTAGCGTCTCTATTGTTGGGACGCCAAGTATTTTCTCAACCAAAGGGAGAAGCGTATTTAGCAGATGTAAAAGAAGCACGTCTTGCCAATGGTGAGATGGAAAAACGCATCGAAGCAGAAGGTTTACCTATCTATATGGATAAGGGAGATGCCTTTTGGATTCGACCTATGAAGACGACACTAAAGGTAGAGCAGTGGTATTCATTATTGCAAGATCATCTGTCAGTAGCGGGGAATGGTAACCGCGTTGTCATTGTGGAGGACTTTCACACGGCCAATGCAGTCATGGCAAATGCTATGCTAAAAACCATTGAAGAACCACCTGAGCAGGTATATTTCATTATTATTACGAACAAGATTAATACTGTATTGCCAACCATCATTTCAAGATGTATGGGCGTAGGATTTAACAGTGTTGATATAGATACGATTCGCACAGCCCTCGTAGAGCGTGGCATCACAGGTGATATTGAACAAGCTTTATTAGCCGGTCATGGTAATCCGCAGTTAGTAGAAAAATTGGCTACGCAAGGTCGCATTGAAATGCTTGAGTTAGCCGTTAAGGTAATGGATACCCTTGCCTTTGAAACGCGATGGTTTTCTATGATTTCCTTAGCTTGTGAAAGTTTGCCTCGTGAAAGCCTATCAGAGTTGATGCACTGGTTGCGTCTCGTAAGTAGAGATATGATGGCTCTTAAGATGGGTGCACAAGATGGACAATTACAAGTACCTATGTACAAAACTCAATTATTACGATTATTACCGCGCTGGTCTATGCAAGCATTGGCTAAGGTTATTACCGAAACATTGCAAGCAGAACGGGCTTTGCGTTTACATATAAAAACCGCTCTCGTGGTGGACGGTCTTTGTATCGCCCTTCATGATGCTCGGGAGGAGGATTAAATGCTAACCATAGTTGGCGTACGCTTTAAAAAGGCTGGGAAAATTTATTATTTTCTGCCTGAACAATTAGAACTATCCGTTGGTGATGGGGTTATCGTTGAAACGGCACGTGGCGTTGAATACGGTACAGTTGTGATTGGACCAAAAGAGGTCTTTGAAGATACTGTTGTAGCCCCTGTTAAGCCAGTTATTAGAAAGGTGACACCAAAGGACTTAAAACAAATTGAGAAGAATAAAGAGCGCGAAGAAAAAGCCTTTGATATTTGTCTCGAAAAAATCGAAAAACGTAAGTTACCTATGAAACTTATCAATGTGGAATACACATTTGATATGAATAAGATTATATTTTTCTTTACCGCTGATGGTCGTATTGACTTCCGTGAACTTGTTAAAGATTTAGCAACAGTATTTAGAACGCGTATCGAGTTGCGTCAAGTAGGCGTCCGCGATGAGGCTAAGGTACTAAATGGTATCGGTGCTTGTGGTCGACCTTTATGCTGTTCTAATTTTTTAGGTGATTTTACACCTGTTTCGATTCGTATGGCTAAGGATCAAAACTTGAGCCTAAACCCTACGAAGATTTCTGGTGTTTGTGGTCGTTTGATGTGCTGCCTCAATTACGAAGATGATTTGTATAAAAAGGGTGGCGACCTATATGTGAAAAAGGAACGCCCTCAAGCTCCTCAAGATGTAGCACCTCCTGGAATTGGTAAAGAGGTCGTTACCGATGAAGGTATTGGTAAGGTCTTAAAGGTAAATCACCATAAACATACTGTGAAGGTACAGCTTGAAGCGGGTCGCACTATCGATTTAAAATGGTCCGAGGTGGCATTGCCTGATGAATGATCAAGAACGACTTGATGATTTAATTATAGATGGCTTACAGATTTATCAACGGACGGATATGTTTCGCTTTTCCTTTGATGCCATTGCACTCATTCACTTTTGCCAGTTCAATGATCGGCATTCCTATGTTGACCTTGGTACGGGAACAGGTGTTATGCCACTTATAGGCACATCCCTAGGAGCGGGTCATATAACGGGTATTGATATTAACGAAACCCTTATCAAGTTAGCTCAGCGCAGTGTAGAACATAATGACAAAGGTCGTACAGTATCTATGTTGTGCGGCGATTATCGCCATATGTCGTATCGAGATATCCAAGATAAGCCCTTTGACGGCGTTATTGTAAATCCCCCTTTTTATGACTGTGAAAGCGGTGCAAAGCCTACATCTGAAGAACGGGCCTTGGCACTTTATGATGAACATACCTCATTAGAAGATGTTTTGAAGGCTGTACAATCTTTTATTAAGTACAAAGGGCGCTTGTGGATGATTTATAGTGCTAGTCGCTTACAATATGTGCTACATGAACTGGAAGCAGCCAACTTTCAAGCTAAGCGCATTCGGTTTATCCACGGTATGGTAGATAAGCCGGCAAAACTTGTGCTAATAGAGGCTCTCTATCAAGGTCAGACTGGCCTTGTATTAGAACCACCACTCATCGTTTATGAGAAACCAAATGTGTACACAAAGGAGGTGGCCTCTTGGTATGAACGATAACGAATGGGGCACCTTATACTTAGTGCCTACACCGATTGGTAATTTAGAAGATATGACGTATCGCGCAGTTCGTATCTTAGGCGAAGTAGATGCTATCGCTGCTGAAGATACGCGTCATACCGGTATATTATTAAAACATTTTGATATTAAGAAGCCTTTGATTTCGTATCATGAACATAATAAGGAAGAAAAGGGTACTTATATTATGGAGCTTTTATTAGAGGGACAGTCTATTGCTTGCGTTAGTGATGCGGGCATGCCTGCTATATCTGATCCAGGGGCTGACCTAGTAACGAAGGCTATTGAAAAAGACATAACGGTAGTACCATTGCCTGGTGCTAATGCGGCACTGACCGCACTTATTGCATCTGGCTTAGATACTAAATCCTTTACTTTTGCAGGTTTCTTACCGAAGCGGGGTAAACATCGAGTTGAAGAATTACAACGACTTTCACAAGTAACGGGCACCTTGATGTTTTATGAAGCACCCCACCGATTGCAAGAGGTCTTACAAGATATGTATGAAGTCTTTGGGAATCGATCCATAACGGTGGCAAGGGAATTGACGAAGAAGTTTGAAACCTTTGTGCGCACCGATTTGGAAAACCTTGTAAATGATTTGGATCAGCTCACCTATAAAGGGGAATTTGTTCTCATCGTAGGTGGCGTTGATACGATTGAGTCCGATACTAGTGAAGTTTCGGATGAACCAGTATCGTATGTAGATGCTGTACAAGCCCTTGTAGATACAGGGATACCTAAGAAAGAAGCAATTCGCCAGGTGGCAAAACGTTTTAACGTTTCCCGCCGGGATGTATATAATATTGTAGAACGTTAAACCTTCC